>JACRLI010000002.1:30547-175230 GCA_016235265.1 Candidatus Eisenbacteria bacterium | reverse complement strand
GAAGCCCATGAGCGATAAGTCGCCGCGCAAGCCGGTCCCCGTCCCCGGGGCTCCCCGGGGCGTGCGCACGGTCAAGGTGGACTTCCTCGCCCGCGTGGAGGGCGAGGGCGGCGTGCTGGTGAAGCTGCGCGACGGTCGCGTCACCGAGGTGCAGCTCAAGATCTTCGAGCCCCCGCGCTTCTTCGAGGGCTTCCTGCGCGGCCGCCGGCTCGGCGAGGTGCCCGACATCACGGCGCGCATCTGCGGCATCTGCCCGGTGGCCTACCAGGTGAGCTCGGTCAACGCCATGGAGGCGGCGCTGGGAATCCGGCTGGACGAGCCCCTGAAGCTGCTGCGCCGCCTGCTCTACTGCGGGGAGTGGATCGAGAGCCATGCGTTGCACATCTACCTGCTGCACGCGCCGGACTTCCTGGGCTATCCCAGCGGCATCCACATGGCCCAGGACCACGGGGCCGAGGTGCAGCGGGGCCTGGAAATCAAGAAGACCGGCAACGCGCTGGTGACCGCCGTGGGCGGCCGCGAGATCCACCCGGTGAACGTCCGCGTGGGCGGCTTCCATCGCGCCCCGTCGAAGAAGACCCTGCGCGAGCTGCTGCCGGCGCTGGAGAAGGCCCGCGACGACTCGCTGGCGACGATTCGGTGGGTGTCCGGGTTCGAATTCCCCGAACTGGTGGTGGAGCACGAGCTGGTGGCGCTGCGCAGCCCCGACGTGTACGCCATCGAGGACGGCCGGGTGGTGAGCAGCAGCGGGCTGGACATGGATCCCTCGGAGTACGAGAAGCACTTCTCCGAGGAGCAGTCCCCCCACTCCAACGCGCTGCACTCGCGCCGCCGCGGCGGGGACGCCCCCTACCAGGTGGGCCCGCTGGCGCGCTACAGCCTCAACTTCGACCGCCTCTCCCCCGACGCGCAGCGGGCGGCCCGCGAGGTGGGCCTGGGCCCCACCTGCCACGAGCCCTTCAAGAGCATCGTGGTGCGCGCCGTGGAGCTGTTCTATGCGTGCGAGGAGGCCATCCGGCTGGTGCAGGCCTACGAGCCTCCGGAGAAGTCCTTCCGGGAGGCGGAGCCGCGCGAGGCCGACGGCCACGGCGTGAGCGAGGCGCCGCGCGGGCTGCTGTACCACCGCTACCGCCTCAGCGCGGAAGGCCTGGTGGTCGCGGCGAAGATCGTGCCGCCCACCTCGCAGAACCAGCGCGCGATGGAGGCCGACCTGGCGGTGTTCGCGGGGGCCCGCGCCGCCCAGCCCCTGGACCGGCTCACGCTGGGCTGCGAGCACGCGGTGCGCAACTACGACCCGTGCATCTCGTGCGCGACGCACGTGTTGCGGGTGAAGGTGGACCGGGAGTAGACGTCGGAAGGGCCCGCCGCGCTGAGGCGGGCGTGTCCGCGATGGGTTTCGCCGCCGTGCGAGGAGTTTGCCGCAGCGCGGCCGGAGTGGATGACAAGGTATGCGCCGGGGTGCGCCGGCGTTCCTGGCACCGGGGCCGGGGGCGTCGGAGAGCACCCCGGGGCTTCTTCAGCCCGTTTCCAGGATCACCTCCGCCGCCCCCGCCAGGTCCTCGCACAGCGCGGCCGGCTTCACCGAGCCCGGCGCGTCCAGCAGCTTCTCTTCCAGGTCCCCGTAACCGGTGCGCACCAGGATGCCCCGTGCGCCCGCGCGGACGCCGGCCTCCACATCGCTCAGGCGGTCCCCCACCATCCAGCTGCGGGCCAGGTCCAGTTCCAGGTCGCGGGCCGCATCCAGTAGCATGCCCGGCTCGGGCTTGCGGCAGCGGCACGGCCCGGTGAATTCCGGGTGGTGCGGGCAGAAGTAGTAGCCGTCCACATGCGTGCCCTCGACCCGCAGCAGCGCCTCGATGCGCCGGTGCACCGCATGCACCGCCGTCTCGGCGAACAGACCCCGCGCCAGTCCCGCCTGGTTGGACACCACCACGACCATGAATCCCCGCGCGCGAAGCTTCCGCACCGCCTCCGCCGCACCCGGTGTGAACTCCACGCCCTCGGGATCGGCCAGGTACTCGCGCTCGACGATCAGCGTGCCGTCGCGGTCCAGGAACACGGCGGGGGTCACGGGGTCCTCCCAGAGTTCGAGGCGTGCCGACGTCGGGGCATCGGTGTTCCTTCCCGGGGGCCGCAGCCCCTCATGCGACCGGCCGGACCGCGCACATCTCCAGCGCGGCCTCCCGGACCATGCGGACGTCCATCTTCAACAGGCAATCGAGGTGTCCCAGCGGACACTCGCGCCGGAAGCACGGGGCGCACGGCAATCCCAGGGTAAGCACGCGGTGGCCCTCGCCGCGGGGGCGCGTCCAGGTGGGCGAGGTGGAGCCGAAAAGGGCCAGCACCGGGGTGCCGCACGCGGCGGCCACGTGCGCGGCGCCGGAGTCGTTGGTGACCACTACGGTCGCGGCAGCCAGGGCCGCCGCCCATTCTCGCACGGGCAGGCCCACGAGCGGTCGCGTCCCCACAGCCTGGGCCACGGCCTGGACGCTCTCTTCCTCACCGGCGGCTCCGGCGGCGACGCTCGCGATGCCCTCCTCGCGCAGCTCGATGGCCAGCGCGGCGAACCGCTCCGTGGGCCAGCGCTTGGCTGTGCCGTACGCGGCGCCGGGACTCAGCACGGCGATTCGCGCGCTTCTTCCGCCGCCTGATGCGCGGACTGTGTCGCTGGGGACGGCGCCGGGGTCGTCCGGCTGCGCCGGATCGATCCCCGTCACCGTCCCTCGGGGCGCGCTCGCTGCACCTTCCACCGTCCAGGCGCGGGCATTCCCACTGGGGGCGGCGCCGGGGTCGTCCGGCTGCGCCGGATCGATCCCCGTCACCGTCCCTCGGGGCGCGCTCGCTGCGCCTTCGGCGGCATTCATCAGAGTCTCGCGGCCGGCGGCGCGCTCCTCGGCTGTGAGTATGATCTGCGGCAGGCACTGCGACGGGCGCACGCCGAGCGGCTCAAGGAGGTCGTCCCACTCTTCCACCACGTGGGCCACCGGGGGACGCGGCCTTGGCGGGCGGGGGTGGCGCAGCAGTAATGTGCGGGCGTCGGCGCGGCGGCCGAGGCTCGGGATTCCGTTCCGGAAGTTGATCCAGGCGGACGAAAGGGAATCGGGCAGCAGGACGCCAAGGTCGAAGCGGCCTCGCACGGCCGCCGGAAACCCGGGGCCCAGGCGGTGGCAGCGCTCTGCGGGCAGCAGGCCGGGGAACAGGTCCACCACGGCTCCGCGGCCGGCGATCTCGAGGTGGATGTCCGGGCGTTGCGCGGCGAACGCGCTCACCACGGCGGTGGCCATGGCGGCATCCCCGATCCAGTTGGGGACGCGCAGGAGCACGCTCCCCGGGTTCAGCATGGCTGCCGCGTGCGCCCGGCCTTCATGTTCCGGCCCGCGCTGCGCCTAGTAGGCCTTGGAGAAGATCACGCGCTGCTTCGCCGCGCCGCCGCACACCGCGCAGGTGCCGGCGCTCTCCGGCTCGTCCAGCGGGATGCAGCGGATGGTGGCCTGGCAGCGGGCCTTGGCCTCGTCCTCGCACGAGTTCTTGCCGCACCAGTGCGCGTTCACGAAGCCGCGGTGCTCGCCCAGGATGGCCTCCATCTGGTCCAGCGTGGCCGCCTCGCGGGTGGACTTGGCGCGGAAGTCCCGGGCCGCCTGCAGCAGCGCGGCCTGCACCTCGTCCAGCAGCGCCGGGACGCGCGTGGCCAGGTAGTCCCACGCCACCGGCTCCTTGGCGCGAGTGTCGCGGCGCACGGTCACCACCTGGCGCGCGGTCACGTCGCGCGGTCCCAGCTCGATGCGCAGCGGCACGCCGCGCAGCTCGTGCTCGTTGTACTTCCAGCCCGGCGTGTACTGGTCGCGGTCGTCCAGGAACACGCGCACCCCCGCGGCCTTCAGCGAGGATGCGGCCTGCGCGGCCGCCTCCATTACCGCGGCGCGCTCGGCCTCCTTGCGGTAGATCGGGATCACCACCGCCTGCACCGGCGCCACGCGCGGCGGGATCTTCAGCCCCGAGTCGTCCCCGTGGACCATGATCAGCGCTCCCATGAGCCGGGTGCTCACCCCCCACGAGGTCTGCCACACGTGGCGGCGCTGCCCGTCGGCGTCCTGGAAGGTGATGTCGAACACCTTCGCGAAGTGCTGCCCGAGATTGTGCGAGGTCCCCGCCTGCAGGCCCTTGCCGTCGGACATGAGCGCCTCCACCGAGTAGGTCCGCAGCGCGCCGGCGAACTTCTCCTGGTCGGTCTTGCGGCCCTTCACCACCGGCACCGCCAGCTCGTTCTCGATGAAGTCGCGGTACACCTCGAGCATCTTGAGCGTCTCTTCCTCGGCCTCCTGCTCGGTGGCGTGGGCGGTGTGGCCCTCCTGCCACAGGAACTCGGAGGTGCGCAGGAACGGACGCGTCACCTTCTCCCAGCGCACCACGTTGGCCCACTGGTTGATCAGCACCGGCAGGTCGCGGTGCGAGTCGATCCACTTGGAGTACATGTGGCAGATGATGGCTTCGCTGGTCGGCCGGATCAGCAGCCTCTCCTGGAGCTTCTCGGCGCCGCCGTGCGTGACCCACGCCACCTGCGGCGCGAAGCCCTCCACGTGGTCGGCCTCCTTCTGCAGCAGGCTCTCCGGGATCAGCAGCGGGAAATAGGCGTTCTGGTGGCCGGTGTCCTTGATGCGGCGGTCCAGCGCCGCCTGCATGTTCTCCCAGACGGCGAACCCGTAGGGGCGGATCACCATGCAGCCGCGCACCGGCGAGTAGTCGGCCAGCTGGGCCTTCTGGATCACCTCGCCGTACCAGCGCGAGAAGTCGTCGGTCTGGTCGGTGAGATCCTCGACGAATCTCCCGGCCGCCTCCTGCGTCTCTTCCACAGTCTTCTTCGAGTCGGACATTCAGGCTCCCTTGTTCAGAAACGGACGGACACCCCGGTCAGCCCGTGATGGCACACAATTCCCTCCACACCCGCTCCACGTCCAGCTCTTCGAGGCAGCGGTGATGGCCCAGCGGGCACGCGTCGCCGCCGTGCAGGGAGCACGGCTGGCACCCCGGCGCCAGGTTCAGCACCCGGTGGCGAGGGCCGTAGTGCGCGAAACCGAATGCGGGCGAGGTGGCCCCGAAGAGCGCCGCCACCGGCGTGCCCACGGCCACCGCCAGCTGCGCCAGGCCGGTGTCCCCGGACACCACCACTTCCATGCGCCGCAGCAGCTCCGCGGTCACATCCAGCGGCGCGCCGACGGCGTGCACCCGGGAGGAATCCGTCGCGGCCCCGCCGGCCGGGCCCGCCCCGGGGGCGGTGCCACCGGCCGGGTTCGACCGGGAAGCGATCCCGTCCACCGAGACCTCCGCCAGCGCCGCCTCGAACTCCGCGCGCACCGCCCGGTCGCCCGGCCCGAAGAAGGCCAGCGCGTGGCGGCCCTCCTCTTCGGTCCAGCGGCGGCACAGGGCCGCAAAGCGGTCCGGGGGCCAGCGCTTGGTGTTCCAGCGCGCCACCGGCACCACCGCCATCCACCGCGCGGTGGCCGGCGCCAGCCCGCCCAGCAGGTCGAGGGCCGACTGCCATGCCGGGGGACCCCCCACGACGTGCGGCGCCTGCGCCGGACCGCGGGCCCAGGGGTGCACCGCGGCGTGAAAGCGCTCCACCACGTGCGCCACGGGCTCTCGCTGCCCGCCCCGCGCCGCCCCGCCGCGGCGCACCAGCGCGCGCCGCGCGAAGTGCGCCCGGTTCCAGCGGCTCGTGCGCAGCGGGGCCAGCCCCAGGGACAGGCCCAGAGTCCGCCAATTATATTGAAGATCCACCAGCGCGTCAAAGCGCCGGGACCGCAACCCCGCGCCGTAGCGCACCCATTCCCAGGCGGGCATGGGCGCGGCGGGACAGGCGAGCACCTCGTCCAGGCCGGGGTGGGCCTGGAGCATGGCCGTGTAGCGCGGCTGGGTGAGGAAGGTGATGTGGCAGGCGGGCAGGCTCTCGCGCAGGCTGCCCACCACCGAGGTGGCCAGCGCGACGTCGCCCAGCGAGGACAGCCGCACCACCAGGAAGCGGGGACGCCCGCTCATCGGACCACGCGCCGCAGGCCCGGAGGCGTGCGGAACTGCACGTCGTAGAGCCTCCGGTACAGACCCCCGCGGGCCAGCAACTCGGCGTGCACGCCTTCCTCCACCACCCGACCCTGGTCCAGCACCACGATGTGGTCGGCGCGCTCGATGGTGCTCAGGCGGTGGGCGATCACCACCACGGTGCGCTGCTGCATCAGCCGGTCGAGGGCCTCCTGCACCAGCCGCTCCGACTCGGTGTCCAGCGAGGAGGTGGCCTCGTCCAGGATCAGGAGCGGCGGATTTCGCAGCAGCGCGCGGGCGATGGCGATGCGCTGGCGCTGCCCGCCCGAGAGCTTCACCCCTCGCTCCCCGATCACCGACTCGTAGCCCTCCGACAGGGTGCGGATGAAGTCGTGCGCGTTGGCCGCCCGCGCGGCCTCCTCCACCCGCTCCAGGGGCACGTCCTGCTGCCCGTAGGCGATGTTGCTGCGGACCGAGTCGTTGAACAGGATGGTCTCCTGCGGCACCATCCCCACCAGGCGGCGCAGCGCCGGCGTGCGCACGTCGCGCAGGTCGTGACCGTCCACGCGGATGCACCCCTCGGCCGGGTCGTAGAAGCGCATCAGCAGGTCCGCCAGCGTGGACTTGCCGGCCCCGGAGGGCCCCACCACCGCCACCACCTGGCCGGGCTTCACTTCCACGCGCACGTCACGCAGCACCAGCGGCCCGTCGCCGTAGCGGAAGCTCACCCCCTCCACGCGGATGCCCGAACCCAGCCCCGTCAGTTCCACCGCGTCCGCTCTCTCGGGCAGCTTCTCCTGCGTGTCCAGCAGGCGGAACACCCGCTGCGCCCCCAGCAGTCCCTCCTGAACCCCGGGGTTGAGGTTCGAGAGGTTCTTGATCGGGTTCATCATGCTCAGCATGGCCAGGAAGAACACGAAGAAGTCGTTGCCCGCCAGCGTGTGCGTGCCCCAGATCTCGTGCGCGCCCACCCACAGCACCAGCAGCGCCACCGCCGTGGTCAGGATCTCGGCCAGCGGACCGGCCATCGCGCCCAGGCGGCGCACCCGCAGCGTGGCGCGGGTCTGGCGCCGGTTCACGTCCTCGAAGCGGCGG
This sequence comes from Candidatus Eisenbacteria bacterium, assembly GCA_016235265.1. Taxonomy (NCBI): domain Bacteria; phylum Candidatus Eiseniibacteriota; species Candidatus Eiseniibacteriota bacterium. Next base: position 168,102 of record JACRLI010000002.1, on the reverse strand, counting down.
GTCTCGTAGCCCTCCATCCCGAAGGACTTCACCACCCGGATGCCGGAGAGCGTCTCCTGGAGCACGGTGGTCATGTCGCCCATGCGCTCCTGCGAGACCTCGCTGTGGCGGCGCAGGCGGCGGCCCAGGGTGACGATGAACCAGCCCGCCGGCGGCAGCACCACGAACGACACCATCGCCAGCCGCCACGACAGCGACAGCACGATGCTCATCCCCACCAGCAGCATCAGCGAGTCGCGCACCAGGGTGCTGGAGGCGGCGGTGATGGTGCCGCGCACCAGGGTCACGTCGTTCATGATCCGCGAGATCAGCATCCCCGTGCGGCGGGTGTGGAAGAACGCCAGTCCCAGTTCCTGCACGTGGCGGTACAGGGCGTTGCGCAGGTCGCGGATGACGCGCTGCTCCACCGATTGCATGGTCACGTTCTGCACGTAGTTGAACGCGTTCTTGAGGATGAAGCTGGCCAGGATCAGCAGGCACACCCGGGTGATGGCCTCGAGCGGCGGGCAGTCCAGCAGCTGCCGCTCCAGCCACACGCGCGCGGCCGGGATGAGCGTCTGCGGGTGGGCGACATCGAAGGGCATCGGCGCGGGCACGCCCGGACGGCCCACCGACATCACCAGGCGCATGAACGGGTTGAACATCAGGATGGCCGCGCCGTTCATGACCGCGTAGAAGCTCATGAACACGAAGGCGAGCCCCATCTCGCGCCAGTAGGGGCGCACGTAGCGCAGCAGGCGGAGGAAGACGGCGCCGCGTTCCCCGCGCGGCGCGTTACGGGCGGCGGGTGCGTCCATGGCGCCGCTCGCGCGGCCCCCCTCCGGTGGCGCGCCGTGAAGTCGCGGGGGCATCGCCCGCCCGGGGGTGCGCGGAGCCCACGGCCCGGCCGCGCGCGGCGGCCTTGGGGCGGACCGGCCCGCGGCGCGCGGGCGCCCGGCGCGGGGCCGCGCGCCCCGGCAGGAGCGTCAGCGCCAGCGCCGCGTCCAGCGTGGACACCGGGTGGAAGCGCATTCCCGAGCGCAGCTCGGGCGGCAACTCGTCGAGGTCCTTCACATTGGCGGCGGGCAGCACCACCTCCGCGATCCCGGCGCGGTGCGCGGCGTGCAGCTTCTGGCGCAGGCCGCCGACCGGCAGCACCCGGCCCCGCAACGTCACCTCGCCGGTCATGGCCACCTCGTGACGCGCGCTCCGTCCGGAAGCCAGGGAGGCCAGCGCGGTGGTCATGGCCACGCCCGCCGAGGGCCCGTCCTTGGGGATGGCCCCCGAGGGCACGTGCAGGTGCAGCTCGTGGGTGGCGAAGAAGCTGTCCGGAATGCCCAGCGCCGCGGCGTGCGAGCGCACGTAGGAGAGCGAGGCCATGGCGGACTCGCGCATCACGTCGCCCAGCTGGCCGGTGATCATCAGCCCCCCGCGCCCCGGCATCGCCGTGACTTCCACCACCAGGATCTCGCCGCCGGCCGGGGTCCACGCGAGACCGGTGGCGATGCCCACCTGGTCGGCCACCTCCGCCCGCTCGCCGAAGTAGCGCGGCGCGCCGAGGTAGGCGGGCACCTCGTCCGGACCCACGGCCACGTGGGGATCCGATCCCGCGGCCAGGTCCCGGGCCACCTTGCGGCACACCGAGGCGATCTCGCGCTCCAGACCGCGCACGCCGGCCTCCCGGGTGTAATCGGAGATGATCCGGCGCAGCCCGTCGTCGGTGAAGCGCAGCCGGCCCTCGTCCAGCCCGTTCTCCGAGATCTGCCGCGGCAGCAGGTGGCGCCGCGCGATGCTGAGCTTCTCCTCGTTGGTGTACCCGGGCAGCTCGATCACCTCCATGCGGTCCAGCAGCGGATCGGGCACGGTGTCCAGCATGTTGGCGGTGCAGATGAAGAACACCCCGCGCAGGTTGAACGGCACCGCAAGGTACAGGTCGGTGAAGGTGTCGTTCTGCGCCGGATCCAGCACCTCGAGCAGCGCGGATGCCGGGTCCCCCCGGAAGTCGTTGCCCAGCTTGTCCACCTCGTCGAGCATGAACAGCGGCAGCGGGCCCCGGGTCTTCGCCAGGCCCTGCAGGATCCGGCCCGGCAGCGCGCCCACGTAGGTGCGGCGGTGTCCGCGGATCTCCGCCTCGTCGCGCACGCCGCCCAGCGCCAGGCGTACGAACGGCCGGCCCAGCGCCCGCGCGATGGAGGATCCCACCGAGGTCTTGCCCACGCCGGGCGGCCCGACGAAACAGAGGATGGGTCCCTTCGAGTCGGGCTTCAGCTTGCGCACCGCCAGGTACTCGAGGATGCGCGCCTTGACCTTCCCGAGATCATGGTGGTCCTCGTCCAGGATGCGCTGCGCCGCGGCGAGATCGATCCCGGGCGGCGGTGGCGGGCTCCACGGCAGCGCCAGCATCCAGTCGAGATAGGTGAGCGCCACCGAGTACTCGGCCGAGGCCTGCGGCATGGAGCGCAGCCTCCCCAGCTCCTTGAGCGCGGCCTCCTTCGCCGGGGCCGGCATGCCGGCGGCCTCGATCCTGCCCGCCAGCTCGTCCAGGGCGGCGGAGCGCTCGTCGCCCTCCCCCAGCTCGCGCTGAATGGCCTTGATCTGCTGGCGCAGGAAGAACTCGCGCTGCCCCTTGTCCAGCTCGCCGCGCACGTCGCTCTGGATCTTCCGCGACAGCTCCAGCATCTCCAGCTCGCGCGCCAGTATGGCGGCGAGGCGGCGGAGGCGCTCCAGGGGGGGCACGGTGCCCAGGATCTCGAGCCGCTCGTCCGGGGAGAGCCCCACGTTGGAGGCGATGAAGTCCGCGGCGCGGCCCGGCTGCGGGATTCCCGCGGCCAGCGCCTTCAGCTCCTCGGGCAGGCCCGGGGCGGCGTCCACCACCCGGGCGAACAGGTCCCCCACCGTGTGGAGCACCGCGTCCAGCTCCGGCGGGCGGGCGTCCTCCTCCGGGATCAGGTCGAAATCGGCGTCCAGGCCGTTCGCCGCGGCGCGGAGCTCCCTCACCCGGACCCGGGACAGCCCCTGCACCAGGATGCGCATGCTGCCGTCGGGGAATCGCAGCATGCGGTGCACCAGGATGGCGGTGCCCACGGGGCGCACGTCGGCGGCGGAGCGCACGCCGGCCCGCGCATCCATCGGCGCGAACAGCGCCAGCATCTTCTGCGCGGCCAGCGCGTCGTCCACCACGCGCACCTGGGCCGCCTCGGTCAGCACCAGCGGCACCATCATGAAGGGAAACACCACCGGGTCGCCGACCGCCAGGGCCGGCAGCGTGGTCGGCACCGCGGGCAGGGTCGCCTCGCGCTCGGTCTCGTTCACGCGTCCCTCACCGGTCCAGCCGCTTGACCAGGCGCACGATCAGGATGCCCTGCTCGTACGCCATGGTGATGCCCTCGCCGCAGCAACCCTCGGGCAGGCGCAGGTGTCGCTCGAAGGCGCCGACGCGGATCTCCATCTTGTGGAACTGCCCGCGGCCCTCCGACTGCGGCGCCCGGCGCACCCCGCGGATCCGCAGCATCCGGCCCTCGGCCACGACCTGGAGGTCCTCGGGGCTGGTGCCCGCGATGTCCACGCGCACCACGAACTCGGCCTCGGTCTCGTAGGCGTCCGTGGGCGGGTGCCAGGCCTCGTGGCCCGGGACGGGAAGGTGGGAGCGGCCCGAGAGCAGGTGCTCCCAGTGCTCGCGAAGCGGATCGTCGTCATGGGATCGTTTCATGGCGTCCCCGCGCGGGCAGAGCCCGCCGCGGGCCTCACTCGGCGCGCTCCAGCGGGGCGGACCAGGGGTAGTCGCGCACGAAGGCGGCCTCGAAATCGTACCCCTGGGCGAAGTCCTCCAGCCGGTCGCTCTCGGTCCGGCCGAGGAGGCCCGCGTCCACCAGGTTGAAGACGATGTGCCCGAAGTCGAGGGTTTCGCGCAGTCCCCAGTGCTCGAACACGGTCTTGGCCATGGGCCCGAACTCCTGGAGAGCGTAGCGCCGGATGCCCTCCAGCAGCTCCTGGCCGCTCACGTGGCGGGGCTCGGGCAGCCGCGATACGGTGTAGCCCAGCGCGAACATCAGAAAACTGTAGGCTTCCGCGCGGTAGCGCGGATCGCGCTCGGTAAGCTTCTCCACCTCCTCGTGGAAGTCCGACCGGTTCTCCAAGGTCCCCTCCCTGCCCGCCGTGCGGGCCGCCTCGCGCGGACCTCCCGGCCCTTCCATCATAGCCCCGGACGGCCGCGCTTTCCAGCGGGCGGCCGCGGGCGGGGGGCGCGCAGCAGCGTGTGGCGCCCCTCCAGGCGCGGATCGGTGTCCGGATGGTCCACGTTGTAGTGCAGCCCGCGGCTCTCGCCGCGGCGGCGGGCGCTGCGCACCACCAGCTCGGCCACCAGGGCCAGGTTGCGCAGCTCGACGATGTCCAGAGTCACCCGGTGCCGCCAGTAGTAGGCCTCGATCTCCTCGCGCACCAGCCGCAGACGCCGGGCCGCCGAGCGCAGCCGGCCGTCACTGCGCACGATGCCCACCAGGTCCCACATCAGCCGCCGGACCGTCTCCCAGTTGTGCTGGTAGAGCACCGCCGCAGGGCGCAGCTCCACCGAGGTGTCGCGCCACTCCGGCACGGTGCGGGGCAGCCCCGCGCCCAGCAGCCCGCGCGAGGTCTCCACCGCGCGCCGGGCGTACACGAGGGCCTCCAGGAGCGAGTTGCTGGCCAGCCGGTTGGCGCCGTGCAGCCCGGTCATGGCGCACTCGCCCACCGCCAGCAGCCGCGGCACGGAGGTGCGGGCCTCGAGGTCCACCCGCACCCCGCCGCACATGTAGTGGGCCGCCGGCACCACGGGAATCGGCTCGCGGGTGATGTCCAGGCCGAATTCGAGGCACGAGGCGTGGATGTTGGGGAAGCGGCGGCGCACGAAGGCCGCCCCCAGGCGCGTGACATCCAGCCACACATGGCGGTCGCCGCGGGTCTTCATCTCGTTGTCAATGGCGCGCGCCACCACGTCGCGCGGCGCCAGTTCCTTCATCCGGTGGTAGCGGCCCATGAAGCGCCGCCCGGCGCCGTTGAGCAGCACCCCACCCTCGCCGCGCACGGCCTCCGAGATCAGGAAAGACCGGGCCTCCGGGTGGTGCGACTCGGGGTGATACAGGCACGTGGGGTGAAACTGCACGAACTCCATGTCCGCCACCGCGGCGCCCGCGCGATAGCCCATGGCCACCCCGTCGCCCGTGGCGATGTCGGGGTTGGTGGTGTACAGGTACACCTTGCCCGCCCCCCCGGTGGCCAGCACGGTGGCCCGCGCCAGGAACGGGATCATCCGCCCCGTGTGCACCGACAGCACGTAGGCTCCCAGGCACGCCTCGCCGCCCCCGCGCCCCATCCCCGCCTTGGAGGCCAGGATCAGGTCCACCCCCAGGTGGTGTTCCAGCAGCCGGATGTTGGGGTGGTGCCGCACCGCCTCGAGCAGCGCGCGCTCGATCTCGCGCCCGGTGGCGTCGCGCGCGTGCACGATCCGCTTGCGGGAGTGGCCGCCCTCGCGCCCCACCGCGAGCCCGCGCCCGTCGCGGTCGAAACGCACGCCCCAGTCCAGGAGCTGGCGGATCATGGGCGGGCCGTCCTCCACCACCATCCGGACGGCGGCCGGATCGCACAGCCCCGCGCCGCAGCGCAGCGTGTCGCGAATGTGCAGCCGGAAGTCGTCCCCGGGGGCGGTGACGCTGGCCACCCCGCCCTGGGCGTAGTTGGTGTTGGACTCGCCGCGTTCCTTCTTGGTGAGCACCGTGACCCGGCCGAAGCGCGCCGCTTCCAGCGCGTAGGTGAGGCCGCCGATGCCCGATCCCAGCACCAGGAAGTCCGTTCGCCGGATCATCACCCTCCGTTCCGGGCGATCACGCCGCCGCCTCGCGCACCCGCGCGCGCAGCTCGTCGCCGCCCGAGGTGAAATGCAGCCCCACGCGCAGCACCGCCGCCCCGAACCAGCGGGGCAGGCGCGGCACGTCCTTCTCGGTGGTCACCCACAGCAGGTCCTTGCGCAAACGGTCGATCTCCTCCTCACCGAACACGTGGTGGTCGCGCCGCGCGTGGATGGCCTCCACGTGGGCCCCCAGCGCCCGGACGGTCGCCACGAAGCGCTCGTGGCGGGCGATCGCACACACCACGCCCACGGCCCGGCCCGCCAGGGTCGAGGCAGGCGAACGCCCGGCCCCGGGCAGGTCCACGCTGCGGGGCCCCACCCGCGCGGTGGCCCAGGTCGCGTCCGCGGGCAGCAGCGCCCGCAGCCTCGCGGCCAGGGCCTGCTCCTCCGCCAGCTCCCCGGAGCCGGCCTCCGGCGCGTCGCTGTCCTCTCCGGCTGCGTCGCGCGCGCGGGACGGCAGCACCAGCACCCCCGCCCCGGCGGCCCGCAGCGCCGAACGCGGCTCCCGCAGCGGGCCGGCGGGCAGCACCCGGCAGCGGTGCTCGTCGCCGCGCAGGCACACCACGTCCAGGTCACGGGCCAGGCCCAGGTGCTGGAAGCCGTCGTCGAGCAGCAGCACCTCGGCGCCGTCCCCCACGGCAGCCCGGCCGGCCGAAACGCGGCTTCGGGCCACGTACACCGAGGCCCGCGGGAGCCCGTGGGCCAGCAGCCACGGCTCGTCGCCGGCCTCCTCCCACGAGGCCACCTCCACCTGCCCGCGCAGCGACACCCTCGATACTCCGCGGCCGGCCACGGGCCGCGCGTAGCCCCGGGAGAGCACCGCCACGTGGCGGCCGTCCTCCGCGAGCCAGCCGGCCAGGTGGCGCACCAGGGGGGTCTTGCCGGTCCCGCCCACGGCCAGGTTGCCCACCGAGATCACCGGCACCGGCAGGCGCGTGCCCCCGCCCATGGCCGCGCGGCGCGCGCGGGCGATCGCCGCGACCAGCCAGCCCAGGGGGGCCGCGACGCGCGGATACTCCTCCACATCCCGGTCCTCGCGCCGCCCGTCGCTCATGCGGCCTCCGGCGCCGGCCCCGCGGGCAGCGCCCCGTTCCGCAGCAGCCAGTCCAGCGCCCGCGCGGCCGAGCCTCGCTCCGCCGCGGCCGCCGCGGCCGCCGCGGCCGCCATCCGCGCCCGCTCCGCCGGGGCGGCCAGCAACTCCGCCATCGCGCGGCCCAGGGCCGCGCCGTCCGGCACGCGGAGCGCGCCGCCCGAGTCCAGCAGCGCCCGGCACTCCACGTCACAGTGGCCGGTGTGGGGCCCGAACAGGACCGGCACCCCGGCGCGCGCCGGTTCCATCACGTCGTGCCCGCCCAGGGGCACCAGGCTGCCGCCGACGAACGCCACCTGCCCGGCGGTGTAGGCGCCCGCCAGCTCCCCCAGCGTGTCCAGCAACAGGGTGCGCACGCCGCTCGCCCCGGCGCTGCGGCGGCCGAAATCCACCCCGCGCTCGCGCAGCAGCCCGGCGAGGCGCTCCGCCACGCGCGGGTGGCGCGGCGCCAGCACCGCGGCCAGCGCGGGCTCCGCCCGCCGCGCCACCGCGAGCGCGTCGAGCACCGCCGCTTCCTCGCCGTCGCGCAGGCTGCCGAACACTACCACCGGGCCGTCCCCGGCCAGGCCCAGGTCCGCACCGGAGATGCGCGGCGGCGGCGGCCGGTCATGCTTGAGGTTGCCGGTCACACGCACCCGCTCCGCCGGGGCCCCCAGCGCCACGAACCGCTCCGCGTCGGCGGGGCCCTGCACGGCGAACGCCCGCACCCGCGCCAGCGAGGGCGCCAGCAGCGAACGCAGCGCCCGGTGGCGCGGGAAGGCCCGCTCCGAGATGCGCCCGTTCACCCAGCTCACGGGCACCCGCACGGCGCACTCCCCGAGCAGCGCGGGCCACAATTCAGTTTCGAACACCGCGAGCGCGGCGGGTCGCGTGCGCGCCAGGCGGCGGCCCACCGCGAAGGCCGCGTCCAGCGGCGCAGGCTCCGCCACGCGCCCCCCCGCCCGCGCGCGCGCCAGGCCGGTCCTGGTGTGGCAGGTGATCCGGGCGGGCAACCCCGGCGCGCGCGAATGCAGCGCGCCCAGGAACACCTCCACCCCGCCCAACTCGCCCACCGAGGCCGCGTGCGCCCAGAGCGCCCCGCGCGGTTCCGGGGCCGCCAGCCCGGCGCGCGCGGCGCGCTCCGGGCCGGCCAGCCTGCCCCAGCCCTCCAGGCCGGGGCGCAGCAGCCAGCCGATGGCGCGGTAGGCCGCCCCCGCGGCGTTCACGGAACTTCCTGCGCGGCGCCGGCGGCGGACAGTTCGAGCGCGGCCCTGGATCCGGGGCGCCCCAGTTCGTCGAGGGCCGACGCGAGGCGCCGGCCCCACGGTTCCATCCCGCCCGCGTCCAGGTCCGCAGTGACGCGCAGGGGCTCGCCGAAGCGGATCTCCACGAGCGCGCCCGGGCGGGGCACCATGAACCGGTCCCACGTCCCGAAGTGCCAGGCCGAGCTGGCCACGCAGCTCACCGGCACGATGGGCAGCCCGGTGCGGCGCGCCAGCATCAGCACCCCGGGGTAGATGGCCCCGGCGGGGCCGCGCGGCCCGTCCGGGGTGATGGCCACGTCGCGCTCGCCCGCCAGCTCCCGCATCGCCAGGAGCGCCTCGGCTCCCCCGCGCTTGGAGGAGCCGCGGCGCACGGTGTAGCCCAGCATCTCCAGGGCCACTGCCAGGAACTCACCGTCCCGGTGGCGGCTCACCAGCGTGCCGACGCCCTGCCCGCGGTGCGCGAAGATGAGCGGCAGAATGCGCCCGTGCCACAGCGCGTAGATCACCCGCGAGCCACCGGCGTGCGCCGCCCGGTCGTGCGTGGCGCCCACGGTGCGGATTCGCCAGGTGGAGCCCAGCAGGCGCAGGGTGCCCGCCGCGGCCCGGCCGATCCACGGCACCTCGGGGCCGATGTCGCTCATCCAGGGCATGTCTAGGGGACGGGCCACAGCATTCCCTCCGCCACGCGGCTCAGTTCCTCCGAGGCGCGCGGCCCGCCCAGGTCCCCCACCACCTTCGTCGCCCGCGCGCGCACGCGGGCCGGCTCGGCGGGGTCGTCCAGGAGCCGCTCCAGTTCCGCGGCGATTCCCGCCGGGGTGGCCTGCGATTGCAGCAGCTCGCACGCCACGTCCCCGCCGCCGACGATGTTGGCCAGGCTCACGTGACGCAGCTTCACCGCCCGCTTCATCAGCGCGTAAGTGAGCGGCGAGGTGCGGTAGTAGACCACCTGCGGACAACCCGCGAGGAGCGCCTCCAGGGTGGCGGTGCCCGCGGCCACCGCCGCCGCGCCCGCCGAGCGGAGCAGGTCGTGCTCCTCCCCGGCCACCACCTTCACCGCCGAGCGCGCCGGCACCGCCAGCGCCGACCCCGGCAGCCCCGCGGCGAGCGCGGCCACCGCCTGGGTGCCGGGCCGTCTCACCGCCAGCAGCCGGGCGGCCTCCAGCAGCAGCGGCCAGTGCCGCACCACCTCGCCCACCCGGCTGCCGGGGAACAGGGCCACCAGCGGCCGGGCCGGGTCCAGCCCGTGGCGCGCATGGAACGCGCCTGTCGCGGGCGGCGGGCCCATCTCCTCCAGCAGCGGATGACCCACGTAGTCCACGGTAAGGCCGCGCTTGCGGTAGTACTCCACCTCGAAGGGAAACACCACCGCCAGGCGGTCCACGTCGCGCCCGATCCTCGCGACGCGCGACTCCCGCCACGCCCACACCTGCGGGCTCACGTAGTAGAGCACCTTGAGCCCCAGCCGGCGGGCCCGCGAGGCGAGCCGCAGGTTGAAGTCGGGGAAGTCCACCGGCACCACCAGGTCGGGCCGCCGCCGCGCCGCCTCGCGCTCCAGCAGCGCCAGCGCGCGGAAGGCCTGGGGCAGCCGCGAGATCGCCTCCACCAGGCCCACCACCGCGAGGTCCTCCATGCGGGCCAGCGGCTCCAGGCCGGCGGCGCGCAACTCCGGGCCCCCGAGGCCGAAGGCCTGCGTCCCCGGATGGCGGCGCCGGAACTCGTCGAGGAAGCGTGCCGCGTGGCGGTCGCCGGAGGGCTCTCCGGCGGAGATCAGCAGGGTGGGCGGGCTCACGGCTGCCGCGGGCCGAAGCGGTCCGCGTGGAGGGCGATGGCCTCGCGCACCCGCAGCGCCAGCTCGAGGGCGGCCATGCCTTCCTCCCCGGTCGCGCCGGCCGGCAGGTGCGCGGGGCCGCCCCGCCGGGCGGCGCAGGCCGCCACGAAGTCCTCGAGCTCGAGCCGCAGCGGCTCCCCCTCCAGCCGCTCCCGGCGCTGCGACACCGCCGGCGGCCCGTCCGCGGGCCGCTCCAGCACCGTGACGTCCGCCTCGCGCTGGATGAAGTCCAGGCTCCAGTACGCGTCGTGGTCGAAGAAGCGCAGCTTGCGGACGGCCTTGGCGGACACGCGGCTGGCGGTGAGGTTGGCCACGCACCCCCCGGCGAACACCAGCCGGGCGTTGGCGATGTCCACGTGCGGGGAGATCACCGGCACGCCGACCGCCTCCACGCGCTCCACGGGACGGCGCACCGCGTGCAGCGCCAGGTCGAGGTCGTGCACCATCAGGTCCAGCACCACGTCCACATCCAGGCTGCGCGGGGTGAACGGCGCCAGGCGGTGGCCCTCCACGAAGCGCACGTCCTGAAGGCGGCCGCCCACCGCGCGATACGCGGAGTTGAAGCGCTCGGAGTGACCCGTGTGCAGGACCGCGCCGGAGTCGCGGGCCGCCTCCAGCAGGGCGCGCCCCTCGGAGGCGGTCGCGGCCAGCGGCTTCTCCACCAGTACGTCGAGCCCGGCGCGGAGCGCGGGCAGGGCCACCTCGGCATGCGACGCGGTGGGGGTGGCCACCACCACCAGGTCGGCCTCCTGCCAGGCCGCGCGCGCGTCGCGCGTGCGCGGGACCTCCGGTGGGCACTCGGGCTGGTCGAACTTCGCGGGCAGCAGGTCGCAGATGGAGACCAGTTTCACGCCCGGCAACTGGTGCAGCAGGCGGGCGTGATGACGGCCGAGGTGGCCGAGCCCGACGACCGCGGCGCGCAGCGTCATGGACGCCGCGCCGGGCGCGGGAAGGAGTGCCGGAGGTGGCTCATTCCGTGGAAGTTACCGCATGCCGGGCAGGCACTCAAGGAGGACCCGGGGGCTGGGAGGACCCGGGGCTAGAGGATGATGCCGCGCTCCGAGGTGGCGACGAAGTCGCACAGCTGCTCGATCTCGGTCAGCTGCCGCAGCTCCCCCCGGATCCGCCGCACCGCCTCCCTCACCGTGAGGTGCGAGCGGAAGAGGATGCGGTAGGCGCGCTTGAGCTCCAGGCGGGTCTCCGCCGGGAAGCCCCGCCGCACCAGTCCGACGGTGTTGAGACCCGCGGTGCGCAGCGGCTCGCCGGCGCACTTCACGAACGGCGGCACATCCTTCACCACGCGCGAGCCCATGCCCACCAGCGAGTGGCGCCCCACGCGGGCGAACTGGTGCACGGCGGTGACCCCGCCCAGGATGGCCCAGTCGTCCACCGAGACGTGGCCGCCCAGGTGCGCGCTGTTGGCCATGACCACGTGGTTGCCCACGCGGCAGTCGTGGCCCACGTGCGTGTACGCCATGAGCAGGCAGTCCGACCCGATGCGGGTGGCGCCGTCCTCCACCGTGGCGGGGTGGACGGTGCAGAATTCGCGGATCTGGTTGCGGTCGCCGATCTCCACGTAGGACCGCTCGCCGCGGAACTTGAGGTCCTGCGGGTCGTCGCCCAGCACCGCGTGCGGGTGGACGACGTTGTCCTCCCCCAGCGACAGGTTGCCCATGAGCACCGCGTGCGGGCCGACGCGCGTGCCCGCGCCCAGGCGCACGCCGGCGCCCACGATCGCGTACGGGCCCACCTGCACCCCCGTGCCCAGTTCGGCGCGGGGATCCACCAGGGCGGTGGCGTGGATGCGGGGGCGGGTCTCTTCGCGCGTGGCCACGGCAGATCCTAGCCCGGCTGGTTGTCCGCGATGCCGGAGAGCAGGTCGGCCTCCGCCGCCAGCTCGCCGTCCACGAACGCCTTCGCATGCACCTTGCACATGCGGACCTTCAGCCGGACCATCTCCACCTCGATGCGGAGCGTGTCCCCCGGGAGCACCTGGCGTCGGAAGCGCGCGTTGTCGATGCCCATGAAGAACATCAGCTTGCCCCCGGGGTCGGCCACGGTGTTGAGGAACATGAATCCGCCGCACTGCGCCATGGCCTCGATCACCAGCACGCCCGGCATCACCGGGCGGCCCGGGAAGTGGCCCTGGAAGAACGGCTCGTTCATGGTCACGTTCTTGATCCCCACGACCCGCTTGCCGGCCTCCAGCTCCAGAATCCGGTCCACCAGCAGGAACGGGTAGCGGTGCGGCATGACGTCCATGATCTGCTGGATGTCATAGGCCGGCTTCCTCGACGCGGCGGCGCTGGTACCGTTGGTGCGCGCCGATTCCTCGGCCTGCGCGGCGAGCAGGCGCACGAAGGCCACGTTGGACTCGTGCCCGGAGCGGATCGCGGTGAAGTGGCCGCGCATGGGCCGGCCCATGAGGAACAGGTCGCCGAGGAAGTCCAGCACCTTGTGGCGCACGAACTCGTCCCGGAAGCGCAGCGGCTCGGGGTTGATCACCTTCCCGTCGCGCACCACCACGCCGTTGTCCAGCCGCCCGCCCTGGATGAGCCCCTGCGCGCGCAGGCCCTCCACGTCGCGGTCCAGCACGAAGGTGCGCGCCGGCGCGATCTCGCGGGCGAAGGTCTCGGGGTCCACGTCGAAGGTGGCGTGCTGCGTGCCCACCAGCTCGTCGTCGTACACGATGGTGAAGGAGAGTCGCAGGCCGTCGTGCGGGGTGGCCAGCAGTTGCACCGGTCCGGCGGAGTGCACCACCGGTCGGTCCACGTGGAAGTAGCGGCGCGGCGCGGCCTGCTCCACGAGCCCCGCCTTCCGGATCAGCTCCACGATGGGCAGCGCGCTGCCGTCGCGGGGCTCGGGCAGCTCCAGGGCGTCCACCTCGACCACCAGGTTGTCCACGCCCATGCCGGCCAGCGCGGCCAGCAGGTGCTCCACGGTGTGCACCTCCACGCCCCCGGCGCCCAGGATGGTGCGCCGCCCGCGCGCGGCGTCGTACACGGCATTCTCCGGGGACACCCGCACCTCGGGACGACCGGGCTGGTCCACCCGCACGAAACGGATGCCGGTGTCGGCCTCGGCCGGCACCAGCCGCACGTTTCCCGGCCTGCCGGTGTGCAGGCCCGTGCCGCTGTAGGCGATCGGCGCCTGGAGTGTGCGCTGGGCGTCGCTCATTTCGGGGTCCCCTGCTCCAACTCGCGGATCCGCTCCTCGAGGTCGCGGACCTTCTTGACCAGTTCCGGCAGCCGCGTGAGCGCGGAAAGCTCGCGCAACGCCCGGCCGCGGTCGCGCGCCGGGCTGCCGAGCCACACCGCGCCCTCCGGAACGTTCTTGTCCACGCCGGCCTGGGCGCTCAGGAAGGCGCCCTCGGCCACGTGGATGTGACCCACCATCCCCACCTGGCCTGCGACGGTCACCCGGTCCGCCAGCTCCGTGGATCCGGAGATGCCGACCTGGGCCGCGATCAGGCCCTGTTGTCCCACGCGCACGTTGTGCGCGATCTGGACCTGGTTGTCCACCTTGGTGCCGCGACCCACCCGGGTCTCGCCGGTGGTGCCGCGATCGATGGTGGTGTTGGCGCCGATCTCGACGTCATCCTCCAGGACCACGCGCCCCAGGTGCGGGATCTTCTGGTGCGCCTCGCCGTCCCAGACGTATCCGAAGCCGTCGCCGCCGATCACCGCGCCGGCCTTCACGATCACGCGGTCGCCCAGCTCGCAGCGCGCGTGCACCGCCACATGCGGATGCAGCACGCACCCGGAGCCCACGACCGCCTCCCGGCCCACGTACACCAGGGCCGACACCACGGTGCCCTCGCCCAGCCGCGCCCCGTCCTCCACCACCGCGAGCGGGCCCACCGACACGTTGCGGCCCAGCACCGCCGACGCGGATACCACCGCCATGGGGTGCACCCCCGGGGGGGCGGCATTGGCGCCGTTGCCGCAGATCAGCTTGATGGCCTGGACGTACGCCAGGTAGGGGTTCTCGACCCGCACCGCCGGAACCCGGCAGGTGGGCGCCCCCGGGCCGACCAGCACCGCTCCCGCGGCGGTGGCCTCGAGGTAGCGCTCATAGCGCGGGTTGGCCAGGAACGTGAGGTCGGCCGCACCGGCCTCGCGGATTCCGGCCACCCCGGTGATCTCGACGTCGCCGTCCCCGAGGAGCATTCCGCCGATCCTCTCGGCGATCTGGGCAAGTCTCATGCTTGGTTCGAGTCCCCTGGTGTCGCGACCCCCGGGCCCCGCGCGGGCAGGCCCGGCCCGTCGGTCAACGCTTGGCGGGCGCCAGGCCGGACGAGTTGTCGGCGGCTTCCTTGTTCAGTTGCTCCACGACCTTGTCGGTGAGGTCGAAGGACTTGCTCCCGAAGAGGATCCGGTTCGAGGCCGCATCGAGGATGAGCGTGTACCCTTCCTTCTGGGCCAGCGTGTCGAGGGCCTTCTTCACCTTGTCAATGACGCCCTTGACCAGGTCCTCGTTGCGCGTGGTGGCCCGTCCCTTGGGGCCCCAGATGCCGTCGGCCTGATTCTGGTACTCGCTCTGCTTGCGGGTGAGCACGGCTTCCTTCTCCCGCCGCTTGGCGTCGCTCAACACCAAGCCCTGATTGTCCAACTCCTGCTTGAGCTTCGCAATCTCATTTTTGGCGTCCAGCAGGTCGCGGTTCCAGCTCTCGACGTCGCGATCGAACTGGCGCTGGGCGTCCTGCGCCACCTTGTACTGCTCGAAGATGCGCGCGGTGTCCACGAACCCCAGCTTGAGCTCCTCCGCGCGCGCCGCGCCCGCGCCCGCCGAGGCGAGCAGCAGCACGGCCAGGGCGCGACCCGCGATCCGTCTCATGGCGCCTCCGTGGTGCATCAGAATTGGCCTCCGAACAGGATGTGCGGCACCCACTTCTTCCGCGCGAACCCGTACGCGTAGTCGAATCCGATCGGGCCCAGCATCGGGATCTCCATGCGAATCCCCAGTCCGATCGAAGTGCGGTACTTGAGCGGCTGCGCCTTGATGTCCGCCCAGCTGTTCCAGGTGTTGCCGGCGTCCAGGAAGAGCACGCCGTGCACCGGGTTGGTCACGGGGAACTGCAGCTCCAGCGAGTTCACCAGCGCCCACTTTCCGCCCAGCGTCTGGCGGTTGCCTTCGGGCACGATGTCATAGTCGGGGTAGCCGCGCAGGTAGTCCTCGGTGGTCCCGCCCAGGCGGAACAGCTCGTAGAGCGGCACCGGGTCGAGCTTCGCATTCGTGCTGTTGCCCGCCAGCACCCCCAGGCGGTGGCGGTGCATCAGCGTGAACGGCCCGCCCAGGTGCACGTAGTGCTTCCAGTCCAGGACCTGCTTGTTGAAGCTCACCACGCCGCCCAGCAGCCCGCCGGTGATTCCCAGACGGTAGGTCAGCGCGGAGCCGGCCGTGGCGTAGAACGGGTTGTTGGTGCTGTTGCGCGTGAAGTACACCGTGATGGAGCTGGTCAGCTGCGGGTACTTCTGGCCCTTGAGGTAGGTGATGTCCGGCGTGTACGAGCCGTTCAGCGTCTTCAGCGAGTCCGGGCAGGTGGCCGAGCCGTCCTTGCAGATCAGGCTGTCGATGAAGTTGGTGAGCGTCACGTCCTCCAGCCGGTAGGTGAACGAGAAGCGGCTGTAGTCGATGAAGCCCACCGGCCGGCCCAGGGTGATCGCCGCGCCGCGGCGCTTGGTGTCGTAGTAGGTGGCGATGGAGGACACCGAGGCCGACGCCCGGTTGCGGAAGGTGTTGAACACGTCGAAGCCCACCGTGGTGGGGGTGTCCTTGAAGAAGGGCTCGGTGTAGCTGAGCTGGTAGTCGCTCACGTTGCTGCCGCGCTCCAGGTGGAGATTCACGGACTGCCCGCCGCCGAAGATGTTCTTGTGTCCCAGGTCCGCGAAGCCGGTCATCCCGGTCTGGCTGGAGTAGCCCGCGCCCGCGCTGGCGGTGCCGGTCTCCTTCTCCTCCACCTTGATGGTCAGGTCCACGTCGCCGTTGGGATTGGGCTCCGGCGCGGGCTGGTAGTCCACCAGCACGTTGGAGAACAGCCCCAGCGAGAACACGTCGCGCTGGCTCCGCTGCAGCGCGGTGCGGCGGAACACGTCCCCCTGGCGCATCAGGATCTGGCGGCGCACCACCTTCTCCTTGGTGCGCTGGTTGCCGGTGACCTTGAGCTCGCGCAGGTGGGCCTGGCGGCCCTCGGTGACGGCATACTGGAGGTCCACCAGCGAGTCGCGGGTGCCCATCTGCGGGTCCAGGTCGGCGAATATGTAGCCGCGGTCCAGGTAGGCGCCGTAGATCGCCTCCATGGTCTTGCGCACCTTCGCCTGGCTGTACACGTCCCCGGGGCGGTAGTCCAGGAAGTGCGGCAGCATGGAGTCGGGAAACACCGTGGAGCCGGTCCATCGCGTCACGCCGAACCGCTCCAGTGGGCCCTCGATCACCGGGAAGTTCACCGTGAGCCGGGTGCCGGTGGTGTCGTAGGCGAGTTCCGGGGAGCCCACGTGCACCTGCCGGTACCCGCGGTCCTTGTAGAACGTGGCCACGTTCTCCACGTCTGCTTCCAGCTCCTCCGGCTTGTAGGTGCCGCTGCGCAGGAAGCCGTGCGGGTGGGTCTGCAGGGCCTTGCGGATCTGCTTGGCCTCGAACGCGCGGTTGCCGGTGAAGGTGATGGCTTCGATCCGGACCTTGTCGCCCTCGCGGATCTCGAAGATGACGTTGGGCATCCGGGAGTCGGGCGGAACCAGGCGGGCCTCGATCACGGCCCCCGCGTAGCCCTCGCCGCGGTAGAACTCGCGCAGCCTGCCCGCCTCCGCCGCCAGCATGTCGGCGTCGGCCCATTGTCCCGGGCTCACTCCCACGGCGGTCCGCAGCTTGGAGGCATCCACGTTCTTGTTGCCGGTGAACTCCACCGCGCCCACGGTGGGGCGTTCCTGCACCGTCAGCGTCAGCACCACCGTGCCGTCGGTGAGCGTGTCGGCGTCCAGTCGCAGGTCGGAGAAGTAGCCGAGGTCGAACAGCGCCCGCAGGCCGCGGCGGACGGACTCGGGGTTGTAGCGGTCGCCGGCACGCACGCCGAGCTTGCGGGCCACCAGCGCGGAATCCACGCGGGCCACGCCGCTCACCCACACCGAGTCCACCATGGCGGCGTCGGCGGGCGCGGGCGGCAGGGGGGTGATTGCGCCCGGAGCGGCCGGTTTCAGGGCCCGCGAAGGGTCATGGGGGGCCGGCACGCGGCGCTCCTGCGCGCGCGGGTCCGGCCCGCCGGGACCGGGCCGGCCCTCCTCCCCCGGGAACTGGGCGCGGGCCGGCGGGGCCGCCAGCGCCAGCAGCGCCGCGACCGCGGGGATCCATGCGGGGATCGCCCGTCGCCCCGGCGCGGGTCGGCGGGCGGGTGCGTCAGGCACTGGTTTCGACGGTTTCGGACTCAAACACGATCTCCTCGCCCTGGACCACGGCGCGCACGCGCGATCCCTCCTTGACCGCCCCTCCCAGGACGCGCTCGGCGAGGGGATCCTCGAGCAGCCTCTGGATGGCCCGGCGCAGCGGGCGCGCGCCCAGCTGCGGGTCGAACCCGCGATCGATCAGCAGGTGCACCGCCTCGGGCGACACCTCCAGGTCGATCTTCTGCTGCGCCAGCCGCGCGCGCAGCTGGTTCACCAGGATCTCGATGATCTTCTCCATCTCCGGCATGCCCAGCGAGTGGAACACGATGATGTCGTCGATGCGGTTGAGGAACTCGGGGTTGAAGACCCGCTTCACCTCGTCCAGCACCGCCTTCTTCTGGTTCTCGTGCGTGGTCTCCGCCCCCTGCTTCTGGAAGCCCAGGGAGCTGCGCCCGCGCAGCATGCGCGAGCCCAGGTTGCTGGTCATGATCAGCACCGTGTTCTTGAAGTTCACCTTGCGGCGCATGCTGTCGGTCAGCTGCCCGTCGTCCAATACCTGAAGGAGCAGGTTGAAGACGTCCGGGTGGGCCTTCTCGATCTCGTCCAGGAGCACCACCGAGTACGGCTTGCGGCGCACCTTCTCGGTGAGCTGGCCGCCCTCCTCGTAGCCCACGTAGCCCGGCGGCGCGCCCACCAGGCGGGAGACGTTGAACTTCTCCATGAACTCCGACATGTCGATGCGGATCAGCGCGTCCGGGTCGTCGAACAGGAACTCGGCGAGCACCCGCGCCAGCTCGGTCTTGCCCACCCCGGTCGGGCCCAGGAAGATGAACGAGCCGATGGGGCGCCGCGGGTCGCGCAGGCCGCCGCGGTTGCGCCGCACGGCCTTGGAGATGGCGGTCACCGCCTCGAGCTGGCCGACGATCCGCTGGCCCATGACCTCCTCCATCCGCAGGAGCTTCTCGGACTCCTTCTGCTCCAGCTTGATGATCGGGATGCCGGTCATGGTGGAGATGATCCGCGCGATCATCTCCTCGTCCACCATCGCGTCGGTTCCGGCCTTGGTCTCGCTCCAGTTGCGCTTCATCTCCTTGAGCTGGCTGCGCAGCTCGCGCTCCCGGTCGCGGAACTTGGCGGCCTTCTCGTACTCCTGCGCCCCGATGGAGGCCTCCTTCTCCTTGACCACCTCGTCGATCTTCTTCTCGTGCTCGCGGATCTCGGCGGGCGCGTGGGCCGTGGACAGGCGCGCGCGCGAGCCGGCCTCGTCGATCACGTCGATGGCCTTGTCCGGCAGGAAGCGGTCGCTCATGTACCGGTCGCTCAGCCGCACCGCCGCCTCCACCGCGCCGTCGGTGATCTTCACGCCGTGGTGGGCCTCGTACTTGTCGCGCAGGCCACGGATGATGAGGATCGCCTGCTCCAGGCTGGGCGGGTCCACCATGATGGGCTGGAAGCGGCGCTCCAGCGCGCCGTCCTTCTCGATGTACTTGCGGTACTCGTCCAGCGTGGTGGCGCCGATGCACTGCAGCTCGCCGCGCGCCAGCGCCGGCTTGAGCATGTTGGAGGCGTCGATGGCCCCCTCCGCGCCGCCCGCGCCCACGATGGTGTGCAGCTCGTCGATGAAGATGATGGTGTCGCGCGACTCGCGGATCTCGTTCATCACGGCCTTGAGCCGCTCCTCGAACTGGCCGCGGTACTTCGTGCCGGCCACCACCGCCGCGAGATCCAGCGTGACGATGCGCCGGTCCTTGAGCAGCTCGGGCACCTTGCCCTCCACGATGCGCTGCCCCAGGCCCTCCGCGATGGCCGTCTTGCCCACGCCCGGCTCGCCGATCAGCACCGGGTTGTTCTTCTTGCGGCGGCACAGCACCTGGATGACGCGCTCGATCTCCGAGTCGCGCCCGATCACCGGGTCCAGCTTGCCCTCGCGGGCCAGCTGCGTGAGGTCCCGCCCGAACTGGTTCAGCGCCGGGGTCTCCACCTTTTCTTCCTTCTCCTGCGCGCCCGCCGACGGCGCGCCGCCGAGCAGCTTGAGCGTCTCCTCGCGGACCTTCTTGCGGTCCACCCCGAGTTCCATGAGCACGCGCGCGGCCACCCCCTCGCCCTCCCGGATCAGCCCCAGGAGCAGGTGCTCGGTGCCCACGTAGTTGTGTCCCAGCTGGCGCGCCTCGTCCACCGCCAGCTCCAGCACGCGCTTGGCGCGCGGCGTGAACGGGATCTCGCCGATGGTCAGCGTCCCCCCGCTGCTGGAGACCATGTTCTCGACCGCCTGGCGGATCTGGTCCAGGTCGAGCCCCAGGTTGTTGAGCACCGTGGCGGCGATGCCCTCTCCCTCGCGGACCACTCCCAGCAGCAGGTGCTCCGTGCCGATGTAGTCGTGCTGCAGCCGGGCGGCTTCCTCGCGGGCCAGGTACATCACCTTGCGGACGCGTTCCGTGAATTTGTCTTGCATGGCTCCCTCGGGACTTCCGTCGTCTACGCGCGATCCGCGCGGGTCTCGTTCGAATTCAGGCGGCCCCGGACGTACTCCGCCCGGGCCACGTTGCGTTCCGTCGGGCCGATCTCGCGGCCCAGCATGCGCTGCAGGTGCGCCGGCTGCGAGAATACCAGTATTTCGTTCAGCACCGGCAGCGGCGGCAGCCCCGGCAGCTCCAGCGCCACGCCGAAGCGCACCGCCGAGCTGAGGTTCAGGGTCTCCTGCGACCCGATGCTGCGGCAGTACGCCAGCGTGCCCAGGGCGCGGTAGATCTTGTCCTCGATCTGCAGCCGGGCGTCGCGCAGCAGCACCTCGCGCGCCTTCTCCTCGTACTCGATCAGCTGTCGCGTGACCCGCTCCAGGTTCTCGGCCGTCTCCTTCTCGCGGTGACCCAGCGTGGTCTGGTTGCTCACCTGGAAGAAGTTGCCCATCACCTCCGAGCCCTCGCCGTAGAAGCCGCGCACGGCCAGGCCCACCTGGGTCACGCCCTGCAGCACCTTGGTGATCTGCTTGGTGAGCACCAGGGCCGGCAGGTGGATCAGCACCGAGCAGCGCAGGCCGGTGCCCGCGTTGGTGGGGCAGGCCGTGAGGTAACCCAGCTCCTCCGAGAACGCGTAGTCCAGCAGGCCGTCCAGTTCGTCGTCCAGGTGGTTGGCGCTGCGCCACGACTCCGCGAGCTGGAAGCCGGAGTGGATCACCTGGAGCCTCAGGTGGTCCTCCTCGTTGATCATGATCGAGGCGGTCTCGTCGGGGCCCAGCAGCAGCCCGCGGGTGCTGGAGCCCTCCACCAGGTCGTGGCTGACCAGGTGGCGCTCCACCAGGAACTGGCGATCCAGCCCGGCCAGGTCGCCCATGCGCAGCAGCACGCTGTCGCGCAGCGAGCCGGTGCGCCGCGCGGCGCTCACCACGCTGTGCAGCACCTGGTGCAGCTGCTCCTCGCGCGCCCGGTGCGTGAACGGGGCACCGAGCACGTTGCGCGCCAGCCGCACGCGGGTGGACAGCACCACCTCGGAGTGCGGGCCGCTGGCGTCGAGCCAGCGGCTGGGGCGGCGGGCCAGCTCCTTCAGCGCGGGCGTCATCCCTCGTGTCCCTTCCCGGGGGCGGCGGTCGTCTCGAGCGTGCGGATGCGGTCCCGCAGCTCGGCCGCCTTCTCGAAGTCCTCGCGCTCCACCGCGCGCTCCAGCTCGTCGTGCAGCGACGCCATCTCCATGCGCTGCTGCAGCCGGCCCTGGTCGCGCAGCGGCGCCTTGCCGATGTGCCGCGTGGCGCCGTGGATGCGGCGCAGCACCGGCCGGAGCTGCGCGCCGAAGCTGGTGTAGCACTCCGGGCAGCCCAGCCTGCCGGTCTCCCGGAACGTGGAGTACAGCAGCCCGCAGCCCGAGCACTGTACCCTGCCGACGCGTTCGGACTCGGCGCCGACCGTCTCGTCCACCATTCCCGCGATCAGGTCGGAGATCCAGAACTTGCCCTTGCCCAGTGATGGTTGGATGCCCTTGTCGTGCGCGCAGGTGTCGCACAGGTGCAACTCGGACATCTTGCCGTTCACGATCTCGGTGAAGTGCACCGAGGCCGGGTTCTTTCCGCAGATCTGGCACGGTTGCATGGAGACTCCGATGGGCCGGGGCGGACGGCGTTCGAGGTGCGGGGGCCTAAGGAGCGGGCCCCATAAAGGGAATATCGGACCGGGCAGCCCCCTGATTCACCCTAAAGGGAGACGGCGTCGCGCGCAAGCCCCCCATCCAACTGTAATATTCTCTTTGCTTTACGTGCCGTTCTCGGGTCGTGGGTGGCCACCAGGAGGGCCGCCCCGCGGCCCAGGGTCAGCCCCGCCAGGAGCTCCTCCACCTCCCCCGCCCGGGCCGGGTCCAGATTGCCGGTCGGCTCGTCGGCCAGGACCACCCCCGGCTCGTTGACCAGCGCCCGCGCCACCGCCACCCGCTGCTGCTCTCCGCCCGAGAGCTCCCCGGGCCGATGGCCCGAGCGCTCCGACAGTGCCACCGCCTCCAGCAGCGCCGCGGCCCGCTCGCGCGCCTCGCGCGGCGCCACGCCGGCGAGCAGCGCGGGCATCATCACGTTTTCCAGCGCGGTGAACTCGCCCAGCAGGTTGTGGAACTGGAACACGAAGCCCACCTTCTCCCTCCTCAGACGCGCGAGGGCGGCTTCGGATTGCCCGGTGACCGCGACGCCGTCGAGGCGCACCTCGCCGCCGCTGGGGGCCTCGAGCGTGCCGAGGATCCGCAGCAGCGTGCTCTTCCCGGTGCCGGAGGCGCCCACGAGGCTGACCCACTCCCCCGGCATCAGCACCAGGTCCACACCGCGGAGCACCGGGAGTTCCTGCCCCCCCGAGCGGTAGACCTTGGTCACCCCGAGCGCCTCGAGCGCGGGCGCGGGCACGGCACCGGGGTTCATTGG
This sequence comes from Candidatus Eisenbacteria bacterium, assembly GCA_016235265.1. NCBI lineage: Bacteria > Candidatus Eiseniibacteriota > Candidatus Eiseniibacteriota bacterium. Next base: position 145,816 of record JACRLI010000002.1, on the reverse strand, counting down.
TAGCGGATGGCGTCCTGGGGCTTGAGCCCCGACGCCCACCAGGCGGGATACCACGCGGCCAGCAGGCTCACGGCCACCGCGCCCGCGGCGGTCACGAGCACGTCCAGGGGCATGACGCGCACCGGCAGCGATTCCAGGAAGTACACGTCGCCGGGCAGCCGCACCAGGTGGAAGCGCAGCTGCAGGAAGCACAGCGTGAGCCCCGTGCCCATGCCGGCCAGGGTGCCCGCTCCGCCGATCCACAGGCCCTGCAGCAGGAAGATGCGGCGCACCTGCGCGGGCGGCGCCCCCAGGGTCTTGAGCACGCCGATGTCGCGCTTCTTCTCCAGCACCACCATCAACAGCCCGGAGACGATGTTCACGGCCGCCACCCCCACGATCAACCCGAGGATGATGGACATGATCAGCTTCTCCTTGCGCATCCACACGAAGAGGTTCCGGTTGAGGTCGATCCAGTTGTTGGCGCGCAGGTGCTCGGAGGGCACGGCACCCGCCAGCTCGCGGCCCGCCTCGCGGGCGCGGTACAGATCCGCGATGCGCACTTCCAGTCCGGTCACGGCGCCGGGCAGGTCGAAGAAGTCCTGGGCCGCGCGCAGCGACAGGTAGCCCAGGCTCGAGTCGTACTCGTACAGGCCGCTCGAAAACAGCGCCACCACCCGGAAGGAGCGCGCCTTGGGCGCGTATCCGAGGGAGGTGCGCGCGGCGTTGCGCGGCGAGTACAGGTTCACCACCGAGCCCGGGCGCGCGCGCAGCCGGTCGGCCAGCTCGCGTCCCAGCACGATGCCCGGCAGCCCGCCCGGGGTGGTGTCGGGGATCGCGCGCAGCGGCGGCTGCAGGCTGGAGGCGAGCGAGGTGACCGCCCGCTCCTGCGCCAGGTCCACGCCCTTCACCACCAGCCCGTCGGCGATCTCGCCGCACTGGATCAGCGCCTTGGTGTAGACGAACGGGGCCGCCCCGGTCACGCCCGGCGTGGCGCGCACCCGCGCCAGCGTCCCGGCGTAGTCCGACCACGCCCGGTCGTCGGCGGGCAGCAGCACCACGTGCGCGTTGGTCCCGGTGATGCGGGTCTCGACCTCGGCCTGGAACCCGTTCATCACCGCCAGCACCACGGTCAGCGCGGCGGTGCCCACGAACACGCCCACGGCCGCGATCACGCTGATCAATCCGATGAACGCGGTGGTGCCCTGGGGCCGCAGGTAGCGCCGGGCGATGAAGCTCTCGGTGGTCAAGCTACTCCGTCCCGCCGGAGCCGCCGCGGGGCCCGCCCCCGGACGCGTCCCGAGGCCCGGCGCCAGACCCGTCCCGAGGCCCGGCGCCAGCCCCCTCGCCGGGTCCCTCGCCGCCCGCCCCCTCCTCCTCGTCCAGGTCGCGCTCGGGGCGCAGGTGCGGGAACAGCAGCACTTCGCGGATGGTGTGCTGGTCGGTCAGCAGCATGCACAACCGGTCCACCCCGACCCCCAACCCGCCCGCGGGCGGCATGCCGTACTCCAGGGCGCGCAGGAAGTCGCGGTCCTCGGGCTGCGCCTCCAGGTTGCCGGCCTCGCGCAGCTCGGCCTGGCGGCGGAAGGCCTGCTGCTGCGCCAGCGGGCTGTTCTGTTCCGAGAAGCTGTTAGCCAGCTCCATGCCGCCGGCGAACGCCTCGAAGCGCTCCACCAGGTGCGGGGCGCCGCGCTTCTCCTTGGCCAGGGGCGAGAGATCCCTGGGGTAGTCCAGCACGAAGCAGGGCTGGACCAGGCGAGGCTGCACCCGCTCGCTGAACAGCTCGTCCACGGCGCGGCCGTAGTCCCAGTCGGCGCCGGGGGTGATGCCGTTGCGGCGGCAGGCGTCGAGCGCGGCGCGCGCGTCCCCGCCCGAGAGGTCCGCGCCGGCGTGGTCCCGCAGCAGCTCGAAGAGCCGCAGCCGCGGCCAGGGCGCCGCCCAGCTCAGTGTGTCCCCACCGTAGGGCAGCTGCGTGCCGCCGAACACCTCGGTGGCGATGGCGGCCACCATGGCCTCGGTGAGATCCATCATGTCGTGGTAGTCGGCGTAGGCCTGGTAGGCCTCCATCTGCGTGAACTCGGGGTTGTGCGAGCGATCCACGCCCTCGTTGCGGAAGTCGCGCCCGATCTCGAACACCCGCTCGAACCCGCCCACGAGCAGCCGCTTGAGGTAGAGCTCGAACGAGATCCGCATGTACAACTCCATGTCCAGCGCGTTGTGCCGGGTGACGAACGGCCTGGCGAACGCCCCGCCGTAGATGGGTTGTAAGATCGGGGTCTCCACCTCCAGGAAGCGGCGTCCCTCGAGGAAGCGGCGCATGGACGAGACGATGCGGCTGCGGCTGCGGAACACCGCGCGCACCTCGGGGTTGGCCACCAGGTCCACGTACCGCTGCCGGGAGCGCACTTCGACGTCCTTGAGCCCGTGGAACTTCTCGGGCAACGGGCGCATGGACTTGGCCAGGAACGTGAGCTGCCGCGCCTGCACCGTGATCTCGCCGGTCTTGGTGCGGAACACCGGCCCCTCCACGCCGAGGAAGTCCCCCAGGTCCAGTTCCTTCCACAGCAGGTAGCCGTCCTCGCCCAGGATGTCCTGCCTGGCGTAGACCTGGATTCTCCCGGTCTCGTCCAGCACGTGCCCGAAGCCCGCCTTGCCGTGCCCCCGGTGCGCAACCAGCCGTCCGGCCACCCGCACCACCTCCTCCGGGTGCGCCTCGAACTGCGCGGCCCCGGAGAGGATGTCCTCCGCGTGGTGCGTGGGCTCGTACCTGTAGGGATAGGGCTCCACGCCGAGAGCCTTCAGCCGCTCCAGCTTCTCGTGCCGTGAGCGCAGGACTTCATTGAGAGCGATGGCTTGCCTCCTTGCCGGGTCAAATGATTGAAGGAGCGGAGATTGCAGTGTATGAGGGCAACCGGTGCGTGTCAAATCGGGGACGCAGGCGGAGAGCCGGTCCGCCGCGCTCGAGTTCCGGCCGGGCGGGGTGGGAAACGTGAGCGGAGCGTGGCTGCGGCCCCAAGAGAGGGAGCCCCCGGCACGGGTGCGCCGGGGGCTCCGCGAGGGCCCTCACTACCGGGGATGGCGGTCAGGCCGCCGGGCCGGCGGGGACCGTCGTCACCGGTACAGTCGGTGCAGCTGCCCCCACGAGCCGGGAGCCACGGGGGACGTGCGCCGGACGGCCACGGTCAGACCGGTTTCCGATCCGGTGGTACAGGTGGCGTCGTAGCTCTGCACCCCGGGGAACACGTCGTCGTTCCAGAGGAACTCCACCATGTAACCGGTCAGGCTGCCGCCCATGGGCACCGGGGCACCCAGGCCCCGGAACCGCTCACGCCACGCGTACTGGCCCGCCGGGGGCGCCAGGTAGGAGGGGGTCCAGCCCCCCGGGGCGCCCGAGGCGGTCGGGGGCGGCGTCGCGTGCGTGACGCCGTCACCGTTGAAGAACACGTACAGCCCGTTCACGGCGCAGGCGGAGGACACGTTCTCGAGCGTGTAGACGTAGCGCCAGGTGTTGGTTCCGGAGCTGCCGCCCCCCGGGGGGAACACGTCGCCCGGGTAGTACTGGATCCAGCTGGGGCCCTCGCGGTGGAACAGCTTGTAGCTGACCACGGTGCCCCCCGCCACGGCCGTGCCGGCCGCCAGCGCCAGCAGGAGCAGCGCGGTGACAATGACTCGGATTTTCACTTGGTCTCCCCCTCACCACCCGGGCTGGAAAACTTCTTGCGCAGGCCGAACAGCGTGAAGCCGGTGCCCAGCAGCAGCAGCGTCGCCGGTTCCGGGGTCACGGTGTGGCCCTCGTGGGGCGCCGTGCCGAACGCCTCGAAGAACTGGGAACCCGGCGGCACCTGCGGGTCGGACCAGTGGAAGGCCACCGAGAAGCCGCCCAGCGAGGAGCCGGGAAGCACGCCGGGGTCGGACGGGTCGGCGTCGAACCAGTCGATGGCCCACGCGTAGTGCCCCGGGTCCGGCGGAATCACCGCACCCAGGCCGGTGTGGGTCCAACCGGAGGGTTCCGAGATGGACAGCGGGGCGTAGTCCGCCCCGGGCGTGTCGGAGGAGTTGAAGAACATGAGCAGCTCGTTGATACCGCCGGGCTCACCCAGGTTCTCCAGGGTGTAGTCCACGCGGTAGTTGTCCGAGCCGAGCGGCGTGAGCGCGTAGCTCACGGACACCGTCGGCAGCGCCATCGCCGCCGTCGGCACCAGGACGAGCATCAGCAGGGCAACACAGAAGCGGATCATCTCCGAAGATTCTCCCAGGGGATTGTATCGGGGCTGCCAGCTCCGAATATCAATATTGCCGAATATATTCTGCGGCCGATAAAAACGCCGGCAGCTTCCCGGCGCCACGAGGCCGGACCCCACGTAGCCCGACAGAGAATATTGTAAGGGAGGTGAGCTAATCCGTCAAGTCGGATTCGACGTCAGATTCGCAACTGCGGGCATGGAATCTGGTAAACTATTGTCGAATTTCAGCTTGGAAGGCATGTCCTTGAACGGTACGGGGTACTTCCCGGTGAAGCAGGCGTAGCAGAATCCGGCGGGGTCGGCCTGGGTGGCCTGCAGGCCGTCCAGACTCAGGTAGCCGAGGCTGTCCACATTCAGATAGCGGCGGATTTCCTCCAAGGTGTGGCTGCTGGCGATCAGCTCGCGCCGTTCAGGGGTGTCAATCCCGTAGAAACACGGCCAGCTGATGGGCGGAGAGCTGACCCTCATGTGCACCTCGCGCGCCCCTCCCCGGCGCAGCAGCTTCACCAGCTTGCGGCTGGTGGTGCCCCGCACGATGGAATCGTCCACCACCGCCACGCTGCGCCCTTCGAGCACGCTGCGCACCACGTTGAACTTCACCCGCACGCCGTGCTCGCGCACCGCCTGGCTGGGGTTGATGAAGGTGCGACCCACGTAGTGGTTGCGGATCAGCCCGTACTCCAGGGGCAGGTCCAGCCGCCGCGCGTAACCCTGGGCCGCGGAGTTGCTGGAATCGGGCACCGAGATCACGATGTCCGCGGCCGCGGGGTGCTCCTCGGCCAGCTTCTCCCGCAGCCGGCGCCGCACGTCCTGTACCTGCTGACCGAAGACTTCGCTGTCGGGGCGGGAGAAGTAGATCAACTCGAACACGCAGCGATGCGGCCGCGGCGGAAAGAGCGGCCGCGAGGTCACGCCACCCCGGTCCAGCCGCACCAGCTCACCCGGTTCCACCTCGCGCACGAAGCGCGCCTGCAGGATGTCCAGCGCGCACGTCTCCGACGCCAGCACCCAGGCCTCGCCCTTCTGGCCCAGCACCAGCGGCCGGAACCCGTGCGGATCCCGCACCCCGTACACGGCCTCCGGCGTGAGCACGGTCACCGAGTAGGCGCCCGCAACGAGCGCCAGCGACTCCGCAAGGCAGTCCTCCACCGTGGCCCCGTGGGCCCGCGCCATGCCGTGCAGGATGATCTCGGAATCGGAGGTGGTCTGGAAGATGGAGCCGCGGCTCTCCATGGTGGCGCGCAGCTCCTGCGCGTTGACCAGGTTCCCGTTGTGCGCCAGCGCCACCGGGCCCACACGGGTCCCGACCAGGATCGGCTGGGCGTTGCCCATGTTGTTGTGGCCGGTGGTGGAGTAGCGCACGTGGCCGATGGCCAGCTCCCCGGGCAGCCCGTTCAGCTCATCGCCCCCGAAGACGTTCGCCACCAGCCCGACACCCTTGTGCTCGTACGCGCGGCCCTGGTGAAACGAGACGATGCCCGCGCTCTCCTGGCCGCGGTGTTGCAGTGCATACAGCCCGCGGTACACCCACTCCGCGGCCTGCGGGGCGCCCCACACGCCCATCACGCCACACTCGTCGTGCCAGTCCGCAGATTCGATCACGTGGCCTCGCGTTTCAGTTGCTCCAGCAGCCGGCCCAGCTCGTCCAGCCCGGTTGCGGGAGCGCAAACCCGGTGCGCCTGCGAGTGGGGGTTGACCAGCAGGCCGCAGTGCGCCGAGCGCACCTCGCCGGCGGCCCTGCCCCACCCGAGGGCTGCTTCGGTTCCCCCGGCGAATCCCATGCGCCACAACCCGGCACACACCAGGGCCTCCGGCGCCGGCTCCCCGCGCTCGTTCAGCGAGCGTATCACGCCGGCCTCCGGCCGGCTGCCGCGATCGCGCACCAGGACCCAGATCTCGCTCTCGCCGGCGCGCGCCCGGGAGGCGGTCCAGGGTTCGCCCCCCCCGGCCCAGCGCACGCCCCGCTCCTTGTTCGGATTCAGCCACACGCCGGCGGGCTCTGCGAACGCCCATCCGACCCCGGAATGGTGCCACACCCGCCCGCGTTCCAGCCACGCGGGGGCGGGGCTCCCGAGCCGGGCCAGCGCAGCGGCCGCGGTGAGCGCGGCGGGGTCGGGCACCCGGAGGGTCACATACAGCGCCTCGCCCCTCATCGTGCCGCGTCCCGCGCGCCGCGCACGAACGCGTCGAAGATGGCCTGTCCGGGCCCGGGCGACATGAGCTCGGCCGCGGTGCGCGCCAACCGCCGTCGCTCGCCCCACGGCCCGTCCATGTCCTGCGGCACCTGCCGCAGCCACGCGGCACGCTCGGGGTGCGGCATCAGGGCCAGCGCCACGCCCCGCGCGTCGCACGCGCCGGCGGCGGCGCCAAGGCTGCCGTTGGGGTCCCACGCGCTGTCCCCCGCCGGCGAGCCGTCCGGCCCCACGTAGCGCACCGCGCCCAGGTTTCCGCTCTCCACCGCGGCGCGCACCTCCGCGTCGCGGCTGGTGAAGCGCCCCTCGCCGTGCGCGACCGGCACCGGCCAGCGCGTGCCCGCCAGCGCGGAGAGCCAGCCGGGGGCCGCCGCGCCCACCTCCACGTACGTCCAGCGGCACAGGTACCCGCCTGCGCCGCTGCCCCCGTTGCGCGCCAGCGCCAGGCGCACCGGGTGGCCCTCGCCGCCGGGCACCAGACCGCTTTCCACCAGCACCTGTGCCCCGTTGCAGATGCCCAGCACCGGCTTCCCGCGGTCGGCGGCGCGGGCCAGCGCGTCCACCCACTCCGACCGGGAGGCCACCGCGCCCGCGCGCACGCGGTCCTCGTAGGAGAAACCGCCCGGCACCACGAAGCCCTGGAAGGCGCCCTCATCCAGCCGGCGACCCCACTCGATCCACTCCACCCCGGCCCCGCCGCAATGCAGCGCGCGGGCGGTCTCGAACTCGCAGTTCACGCCCGGAAAGCGGAGCAGCGCCACGAGCGGCCTCACGGAAAGATGTCCCCGAGGCCGTCCGCGCGCAGCGCCGCGAGGGCCTTCACGTCGGCGTCCCGCGACGTGGCGAATCGGATCCGCCCCGTGGCGGTCACCCTCGCCACCTCGAACGCCTCAAGGCCCGCCGCGGCGGCCTGCCGCGCCAGCACCGGCAGCGCGGACGGGGCCATCTCCAGCAGGAAGCCGCAGCCCTCCTCGAGCATCCAGCTTTCGTAGGGCGCCGACATGTCCAGCCCCATGCACCGCTCCGAGGCGAAGGGCAGGCACATTTCGAACGCCGTCCACAACACGCCGCCCTCGGCCACGTCGTGCGCGGCCGAGATCCGGCCTTCCCCGATCCCCGCGAGCACCAGGGTGATCTCCGCCCGGGCCTGCGCGCCGGCCTCCGACGGCGCCGGAAGCGCGCCGCGCTCCGGCAGGCCCGCCTCGGCGGCGGCCCACGAGCCGCTGAACATCCCGCGCCGCCGGCCCAGGAACACCAGCACGTCGCCGGCTGTCTTGAGCCGCGGCGTGGTGGCGCGCCCCAGGTCCGCGAGCACGCCCACGCCCGCCACGATCGGCGTGGGCGTGATGTTGCGCCCTCCGCTGCGCTGGTTGTACAGGCTGACGTTGCCCGAGATGTACGGCAGTGCCGTGAAAGCCCCACCCTCCCACTCGCTGCCCACCGCCCGAGCCGCTTCGCCCAGCCCCCGCAGCGCCTCTTCCAGGTCGCCCATCACCTCGGGGTGTTCGGGGTTTCCGAAATTGAGGCAGTCGGTGAGCGCCCGGGGAGCCGCGCCGGCGGCCACCAGGTTGCGGGCCACCTCGCACACCGCCGCCGCGGCTCCGCCGGCGGGATCGGCCTCCAGGCGGCCGGGGTCGCCATCCACGGTCACCGCCACCGCTTCGGGCCCGCCCCAGCGCAGCAGGAACACGCCCGCATCGGCCTCGCCCGCGCGCAGCACCGCGCGGCCCTGCACCTCGGAGTCGTAGAAGCGGAACAGCGGCCGGCGCGAGGCGCCGCGGCGCGAGGCGGCCCAGCGCTTCAGCAGCGCCGCCGGATCGGCCAGCGCCGCCGGGAGGGCCTCCATCGTGACCGGAGGCAGCGGCGGGCGCCGCTTCGCCGGATGCCGCACGGAAATCCCCGCGGTGATCAGCTCGTTGGGCACGTCCACCACCACCTGCCCGGCGCGGCGCACCACGAAGCGACCGTGGCCTTCGAACCGCCCCAGCACCCGCGCGCCCGCGCCCGGATACAGCTCCGGAAGCGAGTACTGCTCGTTGTAGATCCGCAGCACCTCGGGCGCGAAGGAGGCGGGCACGGCCCACGCGAAGCGCTCCTGCGTCTCGGCCACCAGCGCGAACTCCGAGGCCAGCCCCGGCGGCACCAGGGTCTCGCGGTCGAAATCCAGTTCCACGCCGAAGCCGCCCGCCGCGGCGATCTCCGAGCCCGCGCAGCCGATCCCGCCGGCGCCCAGGTCCTTGTAGCCGATCTCGAGGCCCGCCTCGCGCGCGCGCTTGAGCACCTCCGCCTGCGCCACCAGCAGCACCCGCTTGAGGAACGGGTCGGGCAGCTGCACCGCACCCATGCTCTCGGCCTCGCCCGTGAGCGTCACCGAAGCGAACGACGCCCCCCCCAGGCCGCTGGAATCGGTGGGCTTTCCCACCAGCACCAGCTCGTAGGGCTCGCGCCGCGCGGCGGCCGGCACGCGGCTGCGCACGATCTCGCCCTCGCGGCACACCCCCAGCGAGACCACGTTCACCAGCACGTTCTCGTCGAACACCGGCGAGAACTCCGCGTCACCTCCCAGGTTGGGCACGCCCACCGCGTCGCCGTAGTGCGCCACTCCTTCCACCACGCCACGCGCCACCTCGCGCACGCGCGCGGCGTTGGGACCGTCGAGGTCCCCGAAGCGCAGCCCGTCCATCACGCCCACGACCTCGGCCCCCATGCACGCCACGTCACGGAGGATCCCTCCCACGCCGGTGGCCGCGCCCTCGTGGGGCAGGACCTGGGACGGATGATTGTGGCTCTCGTGGGCCATCACCACGGCGTAGGGGCCGTCGTTGGTGTCCACGCGGATCACGCCGGAGTCCTCGCCGGGGCCCAGGATCACGTGGGGCGCCCCGGTGGGCAGGTATCGCTTGAGCAGGTGGCGGGTGCTCTTGTAGGAGCAGTGCTCGCTCCACATGGCGTCGAAGAGGAACAGCTCGGCCCACGAGGGATCGCGGCCCAGCTCGGAGGCCAGGCGGCGGGCTTCGTGCAGTTTCAGATTGAGCCCGCGGCCGCGGAGCGAGCGCTCCAGCGCGGCGTCGTCCAGGCCCGTCACGCGGGCCTGGAGCTCAGCGGAGGACCCGCTCGAAGAGGGCATCCACGTGCCTCAGGGCGTGGTCCAGGTCGAATAGCTTCGCCAGGCGCTCCCGTGGAACGAGCCGCACCACGTCCGCCGAATCGGAGAGATGGTCCAGGAAGTTGCGCGCGCTTCCCGCGGCGGACTCCTCGAGCGTGCGCATGGCGGCGCCCTGCACCAGCGTGTAGGCCGCCTCGCGCGCCAGGCCGGCGTCCACCAGCGCCAGCAGCACGCCCTCGGAGAACACCAGGCCGCGCGAGGCGTCCAGGTTGGCGCGCATCCGTTCGGGGCGCACCACCAGGCCGCGCACCAGCTCGGTGGCCACGTGCAGCATGTAGTCCAGCGTGATGCAGCTGTCCGGCAGGATCACGCGCTCCGCGGAGGAGTGCGAGATGTCCCGCTCGTGCCACAGCGGGATATTCTCCAGCCCCACGTTCGCGTGGGCGCGCAGCAGCCGGCTCAACCCGCACAGCCGCTCGGCGTGGATCGGGTTGCGCTTGTGCGGCATGGCCGAGGAGCCCTTCTGGCCCTTGACGAACGGCTCCTCCACCTCGCCCACCTCGGTGCGCTGGAGGTGGCGCACTTCCAGGGCCAGTCGCTCCAGCGAGGCGCCCACGAATGCGATCGCGGAAAGGAACTCGGCGTGGCGGTCGCGCGCGATCACCTGGGTGGTGACCGGCGCGGGCGTGAGGCGCAACCGGGCGCAGGCGGCCTCCTCGAGTGCCGGGGAGAGCTGCGCCAGCGTGCCCACCGCTCCGGAGAACTTGCCCGCGGAGATGAACGCCACCGCCCGTTCGAGCCGCTCCAGGTCGTGGCGCAGCGAGTGATAGTGACCCAGCAGCTTGAGCCCGAAGGTGGTGGGCTCCGCGTGCATGCCGTGGGTGCGGCCCACCATGACCGTGCGGCGGTGCTCCCGCGCGCGCGCCGCCAGTGCCTCCAGCAGCTCCTGGCAGCCGGAGACGAGCAGCGCGCCCGCCTCGCGCAACTGCAGCGAGAGTGCGGTGTCCAGCAGGTCGGAGGAGGTCATGCCCCAGTGCAGGAAGCGGGACTCGGGGCCCACGGACTCGGCCACCGCGGTGAGAAAGGCGATCACGTCGTGGCGGGTGACGGCTTCGATCTCGGCCACGCGCCGGGGGTTCACGCGCGCCGCGGCACGGATTCGCGCAGCGGTGCCATCCGGCACGGCGCCCTCGGCCTCGCGGGCCTCGCACATGGCGAGCTCCACCGCGAGCCACAGTTCGTACTTGTGGGCTTCGCTGAAGACGTGGCCCATCCCGGGCCGGGTGTAGCGGTCAATCATGGGCGAGTCTCTCGGGACTCCTCTCCGGGGCTCGGCCCCGGTCCGTCGCTGCGAATCTCATGCGGCCGGTCGGGCCGGCCGGGGTCGGGAGGAGGGTGAAGGCAATCGGATGCGGGGAATGTAGCAGATGGCCGGCCGGTGTGACAAACGCGCGTCCCAGATGCCCGAAGGACCGTGACGGGGGTCGATCCGGCGCAGCCGGACGACCCCGGCGCGGTCCCCCGCGAGACCGCGCTCGAAGGACCGTGGCGGGCCGCTACCTCACCACCACCACCGTCCGCGAATCCGTGAAGCTCGCCGTCCGCAGCCGGCAGTGATAGATCCCGGAGGCCACGCGGCGGCCGCTGCTGTCGCGGCCGTTCCACTCCACGCGGTGCCGGCCGGCGGTCATATGCCCGCTGGCCACCCGGGCCACCAGGCGGCCCAGGAAGTCGTACACCGACAGGTCCACGTTCTCCCCGCTCGCCAGGTCGAACACCGCGGCGCTCGCCGAGCGCGTGGGGTTGGGCGAGAAGCCCGCGAAACCCACGGCCACGCGCGGCGGCGCATCGCCGATTCCGGTCACCCCGGCGAACCAGCCGATGTCGTGGAACGCGTTTACCGTCAGGTCCACGTCGTTCGAGAGCGAGTTGGAGATGGCCGGCTCCATGAGCAGCGAGGGCTCGGCGCTGACATCGAAGTGCGAGACCGAGGAACCGGAAGCGTAGGGGACGGGCGCATACATGCGCAGCCGGCCCACCCCGTCTGCGCCGGCCATGCGCGTGGGGCTTACCCACATCGTGGCCGAGACGCCCGAGCCCAGGTTGGCCTTGATCAGGTTCCCGTCGGCGAGCGTGACGCGCACCGAGGGGATGGTGATGGTGGGATCGGTGCCGCCCATCCCCGCGGGCGGGCAGCCGGCCACGTTGTCGGCCACGATCACCCCGATGGCACCGGCGTCCTGGGCGTTCTTCACCTTGACCACGAAGCCGCAGGTGCCGCGGTCGATCAGCGCGATCTGCCCCGAGAGGCTGCCCGGCACCAGCGCCTCGCAGCCGTCGGTGACGGTGCCCACGCCGTCGTTCACCAGCGCCACCGGGCCCGTGACCGGGCTGCCGGAGAGCGGCGGCCCGAAGCCGGCGCTGCCCACGTCGTAGTCCCCGGCAATGCCCGGCGGGCTGGTGAGCGTCAGCACCGGGGCCTGTCCCAGGCGCGCCGGGGCCGCGCCGGTGGTGGCGATCCCGTCGAAGGCCAGTCCCGCGCAGCTGACGGCCGAGGCGGCGCGCTGCGCAGCGCTCATCTCGTTCCAGTGCAACCCGGTGGAGTTGTCGAACAGGAAGTGGTCGAACGTGCCGGGGAACCCGCTGTTGTAGTTGCCGGTGCTTCCGCTGGTGGTGGTGCTGAAGCCCAGCCCGTGCCCCAGCTCGTGCAGCACCACCGGCAGCAGCTCGAGCTGCGAACCCTCGTTGCCGTCCACGCCGTAGTACCACCCGGTCGGCAGGCACGCGACCCCGCCCACGCTGGAGTTGAAGGTCGCGTTGATGTCGTAGCTCGCGGAAAGGTCGCTGCCGGCCAGCTTGTTGGCCAGGGCGATGTGATACCAGGTGCCCGTGAACGGGGCCGCGGGGAAGTCGCGCACCAGGCTGGCGGGCCCGGCGCTGCCCAGCACCCCGGTGGTGGCGGTGCACGTGAGCGGATCGAACTTCGCGTTGACCTGGATGGCGATGGGGCTGGTCAGGATGCCACCCCAGATGTTGGCGGCGTGCTGGAACACGTACAGGCGCTGCGCGCCGATGGTGGTGCCGGGGTTGCCGCCCACCGGCGCGGCCGGCGTGGCGTCGTTGAATCCCTCGCCCGCGCCGTCGGCGTTGACGATGGTGATGGTGGCGGCGGCGGAAGCGACCCGGGCGCCAGCCACGGCCAGGCCCAGAAGCGCGGCGGCGAGAAGCAGGATCGGGCGTGGGGCGCGCATGGCTACTTCACCTCCAGGCCGGAGGCGTCGCGCGCGGGATCCGCGGGCTTCAGCGCCCGGCGCAGGACCGGCGCGTCGTCCATGCACGAGAAGTGCCTCCCTCCGCCGGGCCCGAGGCGCACGAAGGTGAACTCCTGGAAGCGGCCGTCCAGGTCCAGCACCACCGCGCCGTTGGCCAGCCGGTGCTGCACCAGCCCCGCGTCGGAGCGGCTGAGCATGTGCTTCTCGGCCGCCGAGAGCTCCGCGAGCTGCTCCAGGGTCGGCAGCGACTGGCGCCCGCTCAGCGGGTCCACGGCCACCACGAGACCCGAGACCACCGGCGCGCCGGAGGGACGGAGGTCGGCCTTTTGGGCCGGGCCGGACTTCCGGGCGGGGCCGTCCTTGCGTGAGCGGGCAGCCGCGTCCTGGACGGCGAGACACAGGGTCAACAACACGGCCGTGGTCATGAGCGTGGCGGTGGGTCCGGGGTGCAGAATCTTGCGCATGATCCCTCCCGTGCGCGGGTCTCTGCCCGCGACTAGCCTGTGGCAGGGGCCGGTCGGCCAGCGCGTTGCAGCCGGCAGCCCCCGCTCGATAATACTCGCATGAATTGTACCCGAAATTGCACTGCCGCGCTCCCCCGATCGCGGGAAACTGGCGGCGATCCGCACATCCGCGGCGCGGGCCGGCGCGGCTCACGCGCGGTCCTTCCCGTCGGCCGTGCCCGCCGCGCACGGCGGCGGCCACGCACGGCTCGTGCGTTCCTTCACAATGTGGGGGCCACGGAATCGGCGCCGACGGCGCGCCTCGTCCGTGGCGGACCCGCGGATCGGCGGGCTCCCGCCCCGCGCCGTCGTTGACAAACACCGCAGTGGCGGTAGTTTCCGCGCATGACCGACGACTTCGTCACCATCGCCGCCTTCGCCTCCGCGGTGGAGGCGCAGAATTGCCGCGCCGCGCTGGCGCATCACGGCATCGAGACCCGCCTCGGCGACGAGTACCTGGTGGCGACGGACTGGCTCTACTCCGTGGGCGTGGGCGGCGTGAAGGTGCGCGTGGGCGCCGCCGATGTGGACCGCGCGCGCCAGGTGCTGCTCTCGGCCCGGCCGGCGGCGGTGACCTGCCCCGAGTGCGGATCGCCTCGGACGCGCCGGGAATTGCCCTCGCGGGCCATGCTGCTGGCCATGCCGGTCATGTTCGCCTTCGGCCTGCCATTCGTGCCGTTCTGGATGCGCCGGTGGAATTGCGCGGACTGCGGAACATCCTGGAAGTCGCGCTTCGAGGCGGAGGAACCGCGCGTGGGCGCGGCCGGCGAGGCTGCCGCGGGGGCCGCGCCCCCGTCCGCCGCCTTCGAGGTGCCGGAAGGGGCGTTCCACGTGGCCCTGGCGCCGTGGCGCTGGAAGGAATGGTGCCTGCGCGGCGCGATGGGCGTGGCAGCGCTGGCGTTCGTGCTGGGCGGCGGCCTCGGCGCCTGGGTGCTGCTCGCCGCGCCCGCCGCGGGTGCGGGCTTCTTCGCCCTGGCGGCCATCTTCAGCTGGAGGTGGGAGCAGGTCACGCTTACGCGCGGGGCGCTGTGGATCGACGACCCGGAGGGGCGGCGGGAATTCCCGGTCGAAGGGCTGCGCGAAGGGACGCTGGAAGACGGGTCCCCCGCGCTGCTGGGCGTCCACGGCCCGTTGCTGGCCGTTCGCGACCGCGGGGCGGCACCCCGGGGGACGGTGCTGCTCACGGACGAGGACCTCGAGGAAATCCTGTCCCTGGTGCGCGGGATGCGCCATCCGGCGGGGTCCCTTCCGATCGGTCCGCCGCCGCCCTGATCCCGGGGTCGACTACCTGCCCGGCTCCAGTTCCCGCACCCAGTTCATCACCAGGTTGATCGCGCCACGCCCCTCCACGCCGGTCGGCATGCACACCACGACCTGCCGTCCGTCCGGGGAGATGTCCGCGTCCACGAAGCCGCGGGGCAGGCGCAACAGGGGCCGCGGCGCCGCGGCCCGAAACGCCGCCCCGGGCTCGACGTCGGCCTGCATGATGGTCTGCCCGTCGCCCCCGATGAAGTGGAGCGCGCGCCCGTCCCGCCGCCAGCGGACCCAGGTCGCAGTACTGTTCAGGACCGGGGCGGCGCCGTCGTTGGACACGCGCGTCTTCTCCGCCAGCCCCGGGAACGACGCCACGTAGATTTCCAGGCGCCCCGACTCGTCGGAGCGATAGGCGATCCAGCGTCCGTCGGGCGAGATGTCCGCGTCGAGCTCGTTGAACCGGGTACGGATCAGCGGGGCCGGAGGGGTCTTGCCATCCGTGGCCAGCATCCACAGGTCCTCGCCGGTCTCGCCGCTGAGGGACCGGTACACCACGAAGCGCCCGTCGGGGCTCACGGTGCTGGGATCGTTGAACAGGTTGGGAACCTCCGCCAGGCGCACCTCCGGCCCGGACGCGTCGGCCTTCCTCCAGTAGATTTCCCGGCCCTTCCTCCGCGCGGAGCCGTAGATCACGCGCCCGCCGTCGGGCGTCCAGGCCCCGTCGCTGTCGAATGTGCCCTCGAACGTGAAGCGGGACGAAATCCCGCGCCGCAGGTCCACCATCCACAGCGGGCTGACGTTGGAACCCACGTGCGAGGAGTTGAGGACCAGCTTCGTGCCGTCGGGGGAGAATCGCGGCGTGGAATAGTAGTTCTCCGGCAGCGCCAGGGTGCTCAGGGCCTTCCCCGAGATGTCGAGCAGGTCCACGCGGTCGTTCGCGGAACGCACGTCGCGCTGCACCAGCACGCCGGCCCGGGAGGCCATCACCACCGGCGAGCCCGAGTAACTTCCGCTGGCGTCCACGAGCCCCCGCACCGGCTGCGGGGATCCCCGGAGACGCCGCGACCGGCCATCGAAGCGCTGCGCCACCACGGTCCCCTGACGGTTGTACAGGAGGTACCCGGGCTCGGCGTAGACCGGCGCGCCGGTGGAGGAGAGCACGATCGGACCGGGCCGGACCGCCCCGGTCTCCCCCATGCGCGTGGCCACCTGGGAGTCCTTTCCGGGCAGCGCCACGTAGAGGAAGTGGCGCCCGTCGGGCAGGAAGCAGGGAAATCGGTGCGCGGTCTCGCCGCGGGTGGAGTCCAGGGTGGTGGCCCGCTGAGCCTCCCCCCCGCTCGCGGCCACCCGCATCAGGGGCCCGGAACCGGTGGGAGCGAAGACGATTACATCGCCACGCCCCCACGCGCCACCGCGCGGGTTGGGCGCGGGACACACGACCTGGATGTCCTCGTCCTGGACCGTCATGCGCTTGAGCTCGCCCCCGGCGAAGAATGCCAGCTGGCGGCTGTCCGGTGACCAGAACGGGATCACCGCCCCCTGCGTTCCGGGCAGCCGGCGCGCGGTATTCGAATCCAGCGGGCGCAGCCACAGGGCCCGTGTGCCGGTGGTGTCCAGGGCCGCGAAGACGATGGTGCGGCCGTCGGGGGAGATGGTGACATCAGGAACTTCCCCGCTCAGGTCGAGCCCGTCCGGGGCCTGGACCGAGACCCGGAGGGTTCCCGCGCCCGGCGGCCGCAAGGCCAGCCGTGCCACTGCCGCCGCACCCGCGGAGAGCGCCACCAGGGCAAGACCGATGGCGAACCAGGCCATGCGTCCCCGACGGCGACCGCGCCCGGCGGCCTCCCCCGCCGCGGGCGCGACTTCGGGCGGGGGCGAGGACATCGCCTCGACCAGTTCCAGTCGCGCGTCGCCCATGTCCCGCAGGCGCTCCTTCGGGTCGCGGCGCAGGCAGCGGCGAAGCAGCTCGCGCACCCGCACGGGCGTGGCCGCCGGCAGCGCGGACCAGTCGGGCTCGCGCTCCAGGATGCGGGCGATCAGGTCCGAGACGGTCTCCCCCTGGAACAGCGCCTGCCCCGTGAGGCACTCGTAGAGCACGCACCCGAAGGACCAGATGTCGGTCCTCCGGTCCACACCGCGCCCGCGCGCCTGCTCGGGACTCATGTACGCCGCCGTGCCGAGGATGACGCCGGCCATGGTGGCCGCGTGGGTGAGGGTGGGCGAGGCGGTCAGGTTGGGGTCGGAGCCGGAGGCCGCGGCCACTCCGCCCTTGGCCAGGCCGAAGTCGAGGACCTTCACCTCCCCGGTCGGTGTGATCTTCACGTTGCCGGGCTTGAGGTCGCGGTGAATGACCCCGCTCTCGTGCGCCGCCTCCACGGCCGTGGCGATCTGGCGGCACACGTCCACGGCCTCGGCCAGGGGGAGCTGGCCCTGGGACAGCCGCTCCGCGAGGGTGGGCCCCTCCACGTATTCCAGCACCAGGTAACGGCGGCCGTCCACTTCCTCCAGGCCCAGGATGCCCGCGATGTTGGGATGGTGGAGGGAGGCCAGCAGCCGCGCCTCGCGGTCGAAGCGGGCCAGTCGTTCGGGATCGCGCGCGAAGGCCTCGGGGAGCGCCTTGATGGCCACCTCCCGCTCCAGCCGCGGGTCGCGCGCCAGCCACACCTCCCCCATGCCGCCCGCGCCGAGGGGCGCGAGGACGTCGTAGGGGCCCAACTTGCTTCCGGGGGCGAGGCTCATTTGCGCTTCGTTTCCGCGGCCCAGTTGAGGACGATGTTGAACGCGGCCTGCGAGGAGGAGGACAGCGGCACATTCAAGAGGAAGCGCTGGCCGTTGGCGGACGGCGCGTAGCGCGTGAGCTGGAAGCCCGCGGACTCCAGCTCCTTCTGGAACAGGCGCACCGGCGAGCCGGACTCGAATCCGGCACCGGTCCGCACCGGCACCGCCATCAGCTCCTGGGCGGGGCTGCGGAAGAACAACTCCTTGCCATCCGCGCGCCACTTGGGGTCCCCACCGCCCGCGCTGGACACCTGCCACTTGCCCCCGGGGCCGGGAAATGGTTGCACGTAGACCTCCATGCGCCCCGATTCGTTCGATTGGTACGCCAGCCATTTCTCGTCCGGCGAGAGCCGCCCGCGCATCTCGTTGAATGGGCTGTGCAGCTGGAGGAATTGTTTGCGGTCCCCCGTCAGTGACTGGATGCCCACGTCCCAGCCCGTGGCGGCCCGGCGCTGGAACACCAGGGTGCTGCCGTCCCGCGACCACGAGGTCGAGCCCGTGGCATCCGGGTAGGGCGCCGTGAGCGCCTCCTCCTGGCCGGCGCCGCTGGCCAGCTTGGCCCGCAATTGCAGCGGTCCCCCGCTGAAGGCGGTGTAGGCGACGCGGTTGCCGTCGGCCGACCACAGCGGCTGGAGCTCGTTGCCGGTGTCGAAGGTGAGCCGGGTGGACACGCCGCGCTTCAGGTCGCGCACCCAGATGTCCTCGGTGTTCTGGCGCCCGTCCTGCAGCCCGTAGGCCACGCGCGTCTCGTCGGGCGAGAGCGAGATGTCCCGGTACGCGTCCGGGGGCGCCGCCTTCTCGAGTTCCCTGCCACCGCGGTCGAACCACGCCAATTCGCTGCGCTCGGTCGAGGCGTTCGGCAGATAGGCCAGCACACCCGAGGGCGACACCGAGAAGTCGGCGTTGTCGTCGCCGAGCACGTTCACGTGTTCGGCCACCGGGAACGGCTCCCCGGTGAAGGCCATCCGGCCGGGGTCGAACGGCCGGGCCACCAGCGTGGCATCGCTGGCGTAGACCAGGTATCCCTGGGGCGCGTACTCCACGCGCGAGCCCACTCCGCCGATCTGCTTGACCTTCTTCGAACCCAGCTCGCCGCCCATGAGCATGGGACCCTTGGTGGTGCCCATGCCGTAGGTGAGATACAGGAAGTGCTTCCCGTCCGGCAGGAAGTACGGCCACGCGTCCCCCGAGGCCCCGTGTCGCCGGTCGGGGAAGCTGGCCGGCTGCGGGGTCCCTCCCCCCGCCGGAACGAACTCCAGCGAGTCGGAGGCGCGGCCGTCGAAGAGGAGCACCCCACCCTTGCTCCACGAGATGTCGCAGGGCGCGGGCCGCGTGGTGTTGCACACCAGCATCGGCGGGCCGCCCGCCACGGCGATCTTCTTGATCTGCGGGCCGTCGAAGTAGGCCAGGAACCGGCTGTCCGGGGACCAGTACGGCCGCCCCGCGCCCTCCGTGCCGGGCAGGGGGTAGGCCGTGAGCGAGTTGAGCGGCCGGACCCAGATCGAGCCCCGTCCGGTGGAATCGGTGGCCAGGAATGCCAGTGTGAGGCCGTCGGGGGAGACCCGCGGCCAGGAAAGGCTGCGCATGCCGCCGCTCCGGGTGACCACGAAGCGCACCGGGACGGGCGCGGGCCGGGGCCAGGCGAACAGGAAGATGCCGAGCCCCACCGCGGCCGCCGCGGCCACCGCGGCCACCGCACACGCCACCCGTTCCCGCCCGCGGCGTCGCGCCGAGACCGGCGCCGGCACGCCGGCCTGCGAGCCGCCCTCGGCGATCCAGCGCAACTGCAGCTTCACGTCGTGCGCGGTCTGCACCCGCTCCTCGGGGTCCTTGGCCATGCACGCCTTCACCAGCCGCTCCAGGCCGGGGGGCGACAGCGGCTGCAGCTCCGAGATGCTGCGCGGCTCCTCCTTGAGGATCGAGGCGATCAGGGAAGCTTGCGTGCGGCCCTCGAAGGCGCGCCGGCCGGTGGCCATCTCGTAGAGCGTCACGCCGAGGGCGAAGATGTCGGTGCGCGCGTCGGCCTCGGCCCCTTCCAGCTGCTCGGGCGCCATGTACTGAAACGTGCCGACGATGCTGCCCTCGGCGGTGAGCGGGCGGCTCATGGTGGGCGACTGCGTGAGGCTGCCCGCGGGAGCGTCCAGCCCGGCGCCGCGCGCCAGGCCGAAGTCCAGCAGCTTGGCGCCGCCCTTGGTGAGCATGATGTTGCCGGGCTTGAGGTCGCGGTGCACGATGCCGCCGCGGTGGGCCTTGTCCAGCGCGTCGGCGATCTCGCTGGCGGTGCGCAGGATCTCCGCCGGCGCGAGCGGCCCGCGGTCCAGCCTCGCCGCGAGCGTCTCCCCTTCCACCAGCTCCATGACCAGGTAGTCCACCCCGTCCTGGTGGCCCACGTCGTGCAGCGTGCAGATGTTGGGGTGGTTGAGGCTCGACACGGCCCGCGCCTCGCGCTCGAAGCGCGCACGCACCTCGGGCTGCAGCGAGAGGTGCTCCGGGAGCACCTTCACGGCGACGGTGCGGTCCAGGCGGGAGTCGCGGGCCTTGTACACTTCGCCCATGCCGCCGGCACCGAGGGGTCCGAGGATTTCATAGGGTCCGAGGCGGGTGCCGGGAAGCAGGGGCATTACGGGTCCCTCCGTACCAGGAGAAGCGTGATGTCGTCGCCCCGGGGCTCGTCACCCACGAATTCCGCGACACTCTCGAGGATCCTGCGGCGCGCCTCCGCCGGATCGAGCGGACCCGGCAGGCCCGCGAGCAGCTGCCGCAGGCGCTCCTCCTCGTACAACTCGTCCCCGCGGCGCGCCTCGGGCACGCCGTCGGTGAACAGCACCAGCAGCTCGCCGGGCTCGAGCCGGGTGGAGGACTCGCGGTACTCGGCGTCCTCCATGATGCCGAAGGGCAGGCCGCCGTCCTGCACCGAGACTTCGCGCACCCCGCCGGGCCCCACGACGATCGGCGGCGGGTGCCCGCCGCTCACGTAGCGGATCACCCCGGTGGCGGGGTCCAGGAAGCCGATGAAGCCGGTCACGAAGTGCATCGAGCCGGTGCTCTCGCACATCATGTGGTTGAGCTGCGCGGCCAGCGCGCCCAGGTCGTGCAACGCGTGGCACAGCACCCTCGCCCCGGCCAGGAACGAGGACATCAGCAGCGAGGCGCCCACGCCCTTGCCGGAGACGTCCGCGACCAGGAACACCACCGAGCCGTCCGGCTGCAGGTGAATGTCGTAGAGATCGCCCCCCACCTCGTAGCACGTCTCGAGGAAGAGCTCGAAGGTGTACCCGGGAATCTCCGGCGGGTGGGCGGGCAGCAGCGCGCGCTGGATGCGCGTGGCCGTGGCCAGTTCCTGGGCAATGCGCGCCCGCGCCGCCTCGGCCTCCAGCAGTCGCGCGTTGGTGATCTTGACCGCCGCCATGTTGGCCAGCAGCGACAGCACCTCCAGGTGCGACTCGGAGAAGCGCACCATCATCTCCTGGCTGTCCACGTAGATGAGGCCCAGCACGCGCTCGTTGTCGAAGAGCGGCACCGCCATCACCGAGTGCACCGACTGGGAGACGATGCTCTGCTGGCCCTGGAACCGGGGGTCGGCCGAGGCATCCTCCGTGAGCACCGAGGTGCACTCCTCCAGCACCGCCTTGAGGATGGCGGTGGAGAGCGCCAGCGGCTGGCCCGCCCGGCCGCCGCGCCAGCGCGCCGCGACCTGCACCGGCTCGGTGCCGGGTTTCTCGCGCATCAGCAGCACGTGGCGCGAGGCGGGCACCGCGCGTTCGATGACCTCCAGGATCTGGTCGCAGGTCTCCTTGAGTGGCCGCGGCAGCACCAGCATGCGCCCGGCCTCGGCCAGCAGCCGCACCAGCTGGGGCGTGGCGGCCGTCTCCTGCGGCGGGCCCTTGAGCATCCCGTCCACCCGGAGTTTCACCGAGGTGCTGAGGGCCATGGACTCCTGGAAGCGCACCCGCTGCACCGGCTCGCCCTCGGACACGCGCAGCACCAGCTGGCCGATTTCCAGGCGGTCCCCGTCCCGCAGCGGCAGCGGTTCGGCGGCCGCCACCCCGTTCACGCGGGTGCCGTTGCGGCTGCCCAGGTCGTGGACGAAGTACAGCTCGCCGCGCCGCGAAATCTCGGCATGGTCCTTGGAGACGGTGGCGTCGGCGAGGTGGATGGCGTGGCGCGAGGACCGGCCGATGCCCAGCACCGGCCCGTCGAGGGGCCAGACCTGGAACTTCTCGGCGATGTTCGCGGAGAGAAACAGGGGCACGCGGGGGGCCTCCGTGCCGGGGAATCCGGCGAACGCGGGGGTGACGTCCGGAACCGTTGCCGGCTCACATCAGGCGGCCTGACTGTTGGATGCGCATATGATGCAGGAAGTTCAGGAGCAGAGTCGAGGGAATACTTCGGCCGGCGGTCCCGGCCCGGGGTGGGGCAAGGTGCCCCCCGGGCCTACGCCCGGATGCCCTCGCAGGTCTTGCGGAAGTGGTGCCCGTAGATGGCCAGGGTGACCGCCACCCGCATCAGCGTGGGGCGGCGGAACAGCGTCCAGAGCAGCAGCCCCCAGTAGTGCCAGCGCTCCCTGCCCACCACCCCCAGGCGCAGATTGGACCACACGAACGCCCGCGAGTTCTGCCAGTCGAGCCGCAGGTCCATCTTCGGGGGATGGTACTCGCGCAGGAAGGTGCGCACCCGCCGGTAGTACTCGCGCGGCGAGTACAGCCGCTCCAAAACCCGGTGGTAACCCTCGCGCAGCGCGGCCGCGTCCATGCGCGGCACGAAGTTGAGCGTGCCGTCCACGTTGTCGCCGGTGGACTCCCCCAGCAGCCGGTCCTCCCCGTGCAGCCGCTCCCACAGCCGGGTGCCCGGGATCGCCTGCAGCAGGCCCACCATCGCGGTCACGATGCCGCTCATCTGGATGAAGTCCACCTGCCGCTGGAAGATGGTCGGCAGGTCGTTGTCGAACCCCAGGATAAACCCGCCCTGCACCTGCAGCCCCGCGCGCTGGATGCGCTTCACGTCGGCCACCAGGTCCCGCCCGGTGTTCTGCCGCTTGTGGCACTCCGCCAGGCCGGCCTCGTCGGGGGTCTCGATGCCGATGAACACGGTGGTGAAGCCCGCCTGCGCCATGCGGCTCATCAGGGCGTCGTCGTCGGCCAGGTTGATGGAGGCCTGGGTGTAGAAGCTGAGACCGCGCTTGCCCTCCCGCCAGGCGATCAGCGCCGGCAGCAGGTCCTCCCGCAGCCGGCGCTTGTTGCCCACCAGGTTGTCATCGACGAAGAACACCTCGCCGCGCCAGCCCAGGCGGTACAGGGCATCCAGCTCCCCGATCACCTGCGCGGACGACTTGAGCCTGGGCACGTGGCCGAACATGGCGGTCACGTTGCAGAAATCGCAGTCGAAGGGGCAGCCGCGCGACCACTGCACGCTCATCGAGGCGTAGCGGCGCAGGTCCGCCAGCTCCCACTGCGGCGCGGGGCTCAGGCGCACATCCGCCAGGCCGTCGGCGTGGTACACGCGCCGCGCGGCGCCGGCCTGGAAATCCCGCAGGAAGGGCTCCAGCGAGAGCTCGGCCTCCCCCAGGACAAAATGGTCCACCCCGGGAAAGTGCTCCTGCTTCACGGCGAACAGCGGCCCGCCGGCCACCACGGTCCGCCCCGCAGCCCGGCAGCGCGCGATCACCTCGCGCGCGGAATCCCGCTGGGCGATCATCGCGCCCACGAACACCAGGTCGGCCCATTCCAGGTCTGCGGCGCGCAGTTCACCCACGTTGAGGTCCACCAGACGCCGCCCCCACCCCGCCGGCAGCATCGCCGCCACCGTGAGCAGGCCCAGGGGCGGGACCGACGCGCGCTTGTGGATGAACTTCAGCGCGTGCTTGAAGCTCCAGAAGGTGTCCGGAAAACGCGGGTACACCAGCAGGACGTTCATACCTTCACGCTACGCTCGCCCGGGAGGAAAGGAAAGGGCAATCGGCCGGCAATAGCAAGCGCGGGGTGGAGCCGCCCCCACCCCGCGCCTTGAATGATACTGCCGCCTTGAGTCCGGGGACTACACCAGTCCCTGGTCCAGCATCGAGTTCGCCACCTTCAGGAAACCGGCGATGTTCGCGCCGAGCACGTAGTTGCCCGGGGCGCCGTATTCCTTGGCGGTCTCGAAGGAGTTCTTGTGGATGGAGATCATGATGTTGTGGAGCCGGGTGTCCACCTCTTCACGGGTCCAGCCCAGGCGCAGGCTGTTCTGCGACATCTCGAGCCCCGAGGTGGCCACGCCGCCGGCGTTGGCGGCCTTCGCCGGCCCGTACAGGATCTTCGCCGCGAGGAACTTGTTGGTGGCATCGAGCGTGCTCGGCATGTTGGCGCCTTCGCCGATCACGAACACGCCATTCTTGATCAGGTTGTCGGCGTCCTTGGCGTTGATCTCGTTCTGCGTCGCGCTGGGGTAGGCCAGCTGGGCGCCCGGGACGGCCCAGAGCGGGTTGAAGTCGGCCTTCGGGTCCACCGGCGTGTACTTGGAGCCGGAGAACTTCCTGGCGTACTCCTCGATGCGGCCGCGCTTGACGTTCTTGAGTTCCATGACCCACGCCAGCTTCTCGGCGTTGATGCCCGCCGGGTCGTGGATGAAGCCGCCGGAGTCGGAGAGCGTGACCGCCTTGGCACCGAGATCGTTCAGCTTCTCGACGGTGTACTGGGCCACGTTGCCGCTGCCGGAGACCAGCGCCACCTTGCCCTGCAGCGAGTCCTTGCGCGTCTTGAGCATCTCCTCGGTGAAGTACACCGTGCCGTAGCCGGTGGCTTCCGGACGGATGAGCGAGCCGCCCCAGTTCAGCGCCTTGCCCGTGAGCACGCCGGTGAACTCGTTGCGGATGCGCTTGTACTGCCCGAAGAGGAAGCCGATCTCGCGGCCGCCCACGCCGATGTCACCGGCCGGGACGTCGGTGTCCGGGCCGATGTGGCGGCACAGTTCGGTCATGAAGCTCTGGCAGAACTTCATGACTTCGTTGTCGCTCTTGCCCTTCGGGTCGAAGTCCGAGCCGCCCTTGCCGCCGCCCATGGGCAGCGTGGTGAGCGAGTTCTTGAACACCTGTTCGAAGGCGAGGAACTTCAGCACGCCGAGGTTCACGGACGGGTGAAGGCGCAGGCCACCCTTGTACGGGCCGATGGCGCTGTTCATCTCGATCCGGAAGCCGCGGTTGCACTGCACCTGGCCCTTGTCGTCCAGCCAGGGCACGCGGAACATGATCACGCGCTCGGGCTCGACGATGCGCTCGAGGATGCGAGCGTCACGGTATTTCGGGTGCTTGTCGATCGCCGGCCGCAGGGATTCGAGGACCTCCTTGACCGCCTGGTGGAACTCGGGCTCCGCCGGGTTCTTCCGGATGGTCGTCTCGATGACACTGGAGATGTAGTCGGTCTTCGAAGCGGTCGGCGTCAAGACGCCCACGTCGGCGTTCGCCATGAAAGGGACCTCCTCCACTGCCCGGGACCACCACTTGCGGCAGGACCGCGCCGATCAGGGCCCGTCCTGTTTCTCCGCAGTCATGAACCCCGGATCAGTAGCCCGGGCTCGCCGGATGCGGGGCATGACCGGATACGCCGGCCGAAGGGTCTGGCGCGGCAAGCGGAAAATCGCCAAAGAGGCTAAAACAGCATCCTCCGTGCCGGATGATACGCCCTGAAACTCCGGTGTTTCAATTGCTTTCGGAGCAGTCGGATAGGGGTTTCCCGGTACGCTCGGGCCGGGCCGCGGCATCGGTTCGCGCCTGCCAGAATGACATGCCGCCTGACACCGAGGTGCAGGGCATGGCCCGAAATCACTGGGAGTCGCGGGCTTCCTCGAGTGTCAGGCGCACCTCCACCGGCTTGCCCTGCCTCTCCAGGGTGAGGCGGACGGTGTCCCCCACCCCCGCTCCGAAGATGGCCCGGCCGGCCTCGTCGGCGTTGCGCACCTTCTCGCCGTCCACCTGGCGCACCACGTCCCCCACCCGCACCCCGGCCCGGGCCGCGGGGCTCCCGCGCTCCACGGTCAGGATGATCACGCCGCTGCGGTCCGTGAGGGCGAATCGCTGCGCCAGGTAGGGCGTGACATCCTGGACCGACACGCCGATCCACACGCTGCGCACGCGGCCGTACTGCACGATTTCCTCGAACACCTTCTTCGCGGTGTTGATGGGAATGGCGAAGCCCAGCCCGATCGAGCCGCCGCCCTTGGAGAGGATGAACGTGTTGATGCCGATCACCTCGCCCATGGCGTTGACCAGCGGCCCGCCGGAGTTGCCCGGGTTGATGGCCGCATCGGTCTGGATCATGTTCTTGTACACGCCGGTCACGCCCGCCTCGGGCTTGATGTCGCGCCGCGTGGCGCTCACCACGCCCACGGTCACCGAGGGCTTGGTGTCGTTGAGCAGGAAGCCGAACGGGTTCCCGATGGCGATGGCCCACTCCCCCACGATCAGGTCGTCGGAGTTGCCCTCCGCGGCCACCGGCAGGTCCTTGCCCTCCACCTTCACCACCGCCAGGTCGTAGCTGGGATCCGAGCCCACCAGCTTGCCCTCGAACTGCCGCCCGTCGGTGAGCGTCACCTTGATCTGGCGCGCCCCCTGGACCACGTGCGAATTGGTGAGCACGTAGCCCTCCCTGTTCACGATGAAGCCCGAGCCCAGGCCCGGCACCTCCCGGCGGTACTGCATGGGGGGAGAGAACCGGTCGAAGAACTCGTCCGGGAAGAAGGAGAAGAAGGGGCTCTCCTGCACCACCTGCGTCTGCACCACGCTGATGGACACCACCGCGGCCCCGGCCCGCTCGGCCGCGCGCGTGATGGCGTTCTGGCGGCTCCAGGCCAGATCCTCGGCCGGCTGCGGCGCGCCCCGGCCGCCCGGAGCGGCAGCGGCGGCCCGGGCGGTGGCGGTCGAGGCGGCGGGAATGGCCAGGGGGCCGGCGAGCAGCAGCGCCGCCAGGATGTGGACTCGCGGAAACGGACGCATGGCGTGGGCGATCCTCCTTGGGGTGCGATCGGGTTGAACGGCGCGAGCGGGTCGGACCCGGCCCGGATTGGAAACCAGCGTCCGGGCCTGGAAGCGCGCCGGCCGCACAGCGGGCTGCGGTCCCGTGGGACGCGCCGGCCGCACAGCGGGCTGCGGTCCCGTGGAACGCGCCGGACGCACAGCGGGCGGCTGTCCCGTGGGACGCGCCGCCCGCGAACTGGGTTGGCCGACGCGGCCCCTGCCGCAACCCTCCTACTTCGAGGCCGCCTGGACCTTTTTCCAGTCCTCCAGGAAGCGCGCCAGCCCGATGTCGGTCAGCGGGTGCTTGAGGCACTGGTCGAACACCGACTTGGGCAGCGTACCCACGTGGGCGCCCGCGAGGGCGGCCTCGCGCACGTGCATCGGGTGGCGCAGGCTGGCCGCGAGCACCTGCGCGTCCAGGTCGTGCAGCTCCATGATCTGCACCAGGTCGTGCACCAGCTCCATGCCGTCGTGGCCGGAATCGTCAATGCGGCCCACGAACGGGCTCAGGTAGGTGGCACCCGCCTTCGCGGCCATGAGCCCCTGCACCGCGTTGAAGATCAGGGTGCAGTTGATCTTCACCCCCTCGCCGCTGAGCGTCTTGATGGCCTTGAGGCCCTCGCGGATGACCGGGACCTTCACCACCACGTGCGGGTGCAGCTTTGCCAGCTCGCGGCCCTCGGCCACGATGCCCGGGTAGTCCGTGGAAACCGCCTCGGCGCTCACCGGGCCCTGCACGATTTCGCAGATCTGCACGATGGTCTTGCGCGGATCTCCCGGCTCCTTTGCCAGCAGCGACGGGTTGGTGGTCACGCCGTCCAGGATGCCCAGGGCGGCGACCTCCTGGATTTCCTTCACGTTCGCGGTGTCGAGGAAGAACTTCATCGTGGCTCCCGGTTATTCGTTGGGGCCCGCTGGGGGCGGGCCGCTGCTTGATGGACCGGGCCCGCCCGGGCGGGCCCCGTAGTAGACACGGACCAGGCACAACCCGCGGGCCGGCGCGGTGGGGCCGGCCAGCCGCCGGTCGCGGCCCGCGAGCAACTCGGGGATGCCCGGGCCGTGCCAGGCGCCCCTGGCCATCGGCACCAGCGTGCCCACCAGGTTGCGGACCATGTGATGGAGGAAGCGGTTGCCTTCCAGTTCCAGGAAGAGGCCGCCCTCCCATGCCTTCCAGTCCGCCCGGCGCAGCACGCACAGTGTGTTCTCGTGCCGGTCGCCGCGGGCGCAGAACGCCTTGAAATCGTGCTCTCCCAGGATCCCGCGAGTGTGCTCGCGGAGCGCGGCCGGATCCAGGCCCGGAGTGTACCACGACCTTCCGCGGCTCAGGGGCGATTTGCGGAACGCCAGGTGATAGCGATACAGCCGTCCGGTGGCGGAGCGCCGGGCGTCGAAGGCGGCGGTCGCGCGGCGCAGGCCGCACACGGAGACGTCCGCCTCCAGGTAGCCGTTGAGACGCCCTTCGAGCAGCGCCGGCGCGAATCGGGCGGTGGTGTCGAAGTGCGCCACCTGCCCCACGGAGTGCACGCCGGAATCGGTGCGTCCCGCGCCGGTGACGTTCACCTTCTCCCGCAGCAGCGTGGAGAGCGCCTCCTCCAGGTCCCCCTGCACCGAGCGCCGCTGCGGCTGGATCTGCCAGCCGAAGAACGCGGCGCCGTCATAGGACACGATCATGCGGTGCCGGCGTGCGGTGTCGCCGTGCGGGATGGGTACGTGGCCGTCACCCGGCGCGGTCATGACCGCGCCCCCGGGGGGGATCGCCGGAGCCCGCGGCGGGGTACGCGCGCCCTTTCCGCGCCGCCCGTCACGGCAGCCGCCACAATCCGGCCATCACCGCCACGGCCGCCGCCAGGACCGCGGTGTCGCGCCACGACCAGCGGTGTTCCACCGCGCAGGAGGCCGGCCCGGACCCGAACCCGCGCGCCACCAGCAGGTCCGCCAGGGCCTCCGCGCGCCGCAAGGCCGCGTGAAGCACCGGGATCACCAGCCCGGACGCCTGCGACGCGCGCCGCGCCAGGCTGCCGCCCCAATCCGCCCCGCGCGCGGCCTGCGCGAGCACCACGCGCTCCACCTCCTCGCCCAGCAGCGGGGTCATGCGCAGCGCCAGCTCCAGCGTGAGCCAGAAGTCCTGCGCCGCCCGCGGCCCGCCCGCGCGCGAGACGCGCAGCGAGCGCAGCAGCTCGTCCGGCGAGGTGATCACCCAGAACAGGGAGAAGGCGTACCAGGTGAGCCAGAAGCGAACGGCATACAGGCAGCCCGCCCCCACGCCGGCGAGCGAGGGGCGCGGCAGAATGCCCGAGCCCGGGCCGTACAGGGAATTCACCGCCACCGTGAACAGCAGCGGCAGCCACGCCAGGCGCAGCAGCGAGCGGGTGAAGCCGGGAGGCAGGCGCAACGCGCGGGCGGCCAGCGGGGCGGCCAGCGAGAGCAGCGCCAGCGCGGTCCAGTGCGAGAGCAGCGGGATGCCGGCCAGCAGCAGCACCAGCAGCAGCGCCCGCGCGCGCGGATCCAGCGGGAAGGGGCCTTCCTCGCGGACCACCGCGCGGCCCCATGCGAAGCCGGTCATCGCGCCCATCTTCAAAGATATCTCTCGGCGATCTGGATGGCGTTGAGGGCCGCCCCCTTGCGGAGATTGTCGCAGGTGAGCCACAGCGCGATCCCGCCGGGGTGGGACACGTCCTCGCGCACGCGTCCCACCAGCGTCAGGTCCCCGCCCTCGGCGTCGCGGGGGGTCGGGTACGCCCCGGGCTCCCCGCGCAACTCCACACCCGCGGCGGAACGCAGCGCGTCGAGCGCCTGCTGCGGCGTGACGGGACGCTCGAACTCCACGGTGACCGACTCGCTGTGCGCCCGGAACACCGGCACGCGCACGCAGGTGGCGGAGAGCAGCAGGTCCGGGAGGCCCAGCATCTTGCGCGACTCGGCGGTGATCTTCATCTCCTCCCGGGTGTAGCCGTTGTCCTGGAAGGCGTCCACGTGGGGCAGGCAGTTGAAGGCGATGGGCCGCGGGTATACCCGCGGAGGGCTCTCCCGCCCCTCGAGCCAGGCGCCGGCCTGCTCGCGCAGCTCGTCCATGGCGTCCTTGCCGGTGCCCGAGACGGATTGAAAGGTGGTGACGATCACCCGCTTCAGGGCCGCGGCGCGGCGCAGCGCGTGGAGCACCACCACCAGCGGCACCGCGCAGCAGTTGGGATTGGCCACGATGCGCGGCCGCGAGGCCAGCAGTTCCCCGTTCACCTCGGGCACCACCAGCGGCACGTCCGGCTCCATGCGGAACGCGGTGCTGTTGTCCACCACCACGGCGCCCGCCTCGGCGGCCCGGGGACCGTGCTCGCGCGCCAGCTCGGCGCCGATCGAGAACAGCGCCACGTCCACGCCGTCGAAGTCGGCGCCCTCCAGCGCCTCCACCGCGAACTCGCGCCCGCGGAAGCACAGCCGTGAGCCCGCCGAGCGCGCGCTGGCCATGGGACGCAGCCTGCCCACCGGGAAGTCGCGCTGCTCCAGCACCCGGAGCATCTCCTGGCCCACGGCGCCGGTGGCGCCCACCACGGCGACGGTGCGAGCGCCGGCCACGCTACCTCTGGACTTCGGTGCGGCTCTCGAGGAACCGCGCCAGGAGGTGGAAATCCGAGCCCGGGCGGATGAAACGCACCTCGGTGCGCATGGTGCCCGGGTTCACCAGCTTGTGGAACGGCACGTAGGAGAGGTCCAGTTGCCCGCTGGCGCTGACCATGTGGCCTCCGAGGTTCTCCTCCACCAGCGCGCGGTAGGCACCGATGCCCAGCTGGCTGCCCAGCATCACGTCGAAGGCGTGGGGCAGCGCGCAGCGGCTCTCGTAGCCGATCTGCAGCCCCACGACCTTGCGCTCCCGGCCGGTGCGCTTGCGGTACTCCTCCGCGGTGAGGCGGGCCATCTCCTTGCCGATGTCAATCTTGCCGATCGAGATGTTGCCGTGCTCGTCCTTGGGCAGCCCGCGGATGTACTTCTCGGGAAACAGCTCCGCCAGGCCCTCGGCCAGCACCACGGTGCCGAAGTGCTTGTGCTCGTGCTGCTCGCGGAACAGGATCAGGTTGACGATCTTGTCCACCAGCGCGTCCACGCGCAGCCGGCGCTCCTTGCGTGTGGCGCCCGTCTCCGGGTCCACCACCTCGTCCTCGAAGACCATCTCGTCATTCACGTCCTCGAGGCTGAATACCATGTTGGCTTCGCCGGCGATTCCAACCCCGTAGCACAGCCAGCCGGCCTTGCGGCCCATGCACTCGGCCACGTAGTACACCTGGCCCGCCTCGGCGTCGGCACGCAGGTTCTTCATCTCCTTGGCCAGGAAATCCACCGCGGTGAAGTAGCCGAAGGTGAAATCGATGCCCTGGTAGTCGTTGTCGATGGTCTTGGGCAGGTGCACGATCTGGATGCGCTTCGCCCCCTCCGGCAGCCGCTTCTGGTACTCGTGCAGGAAGTTGGCCGTCTTCAGCGTGTCGTCGCCGCCAATCGAGATGAGCGCGTCAATGCCCAGGTCCACCAGCGCGGAGTAGACGTTGCGCAGGTGGGCGGTCTTCTCGGGATCGTCGAGGTCCGCGGGGCACTTGATTCCCTTCCCGGGGTTGGCCCGCGAGGTTCCGATCAGGATCCCCTGCGAGTTGCGGTTGCCGGTGACGTCCTTGTGGGTGAACTCCTTGTAATGCTCCTCGCGGGTGAGCCGGTACGTGACCGGGTGGTACTTCTGCAGGTGCTCGTAGCCGTACATGAACCCCAGCACCTGGCGATTGTCGTCCAGGAAGCTCACCGCGGCCGAGCTGATCACGGCGTTGGCCGCGGGGGCCGGGCCACCTGCGAACACGATGCCCACGCGCCGGATGTGATCCCCCTTCTTCGGGCGCGCGACGAGACTGCTCTTGGACATGGGCTGCTCCCTTCCACCAGTTTCTGTCCCGGGCGCGCCGGTTCGCGGCGCCGACGCCGGGAGGTAACCGTTTTCACGGATCGTCAGGAAGGTAGCGGGAGTCCCTGTTCGTGTCAAAAGCGCGGCGGGGGCGAGGAATCGCAGGCGCAGGCGGGCGCGGCATCATCGGGACGACCGGAGCGGGAGCCGAAGGAACTTGTTGGGCGGCCGGAGCGGGGGCCGAAGAGGGCGCGGGGGCGGCCGGAGCGCCCCCGCGCCGGATCGGAGTGGCTAGCGGTAGGTCCTCTTCAGCCGGCCCCAGGTCCCGGGCTTGGAGTCGGTGGTGAATTCGACCGCCACCGGGTAGTCCTCGGTCTCGCCCCCGCGGTAGATCCCCGCGGGGGTGGTGGCGCTGCCGGCCCACGGGTAGTCGTCGTTGACCGGCTCATCGGTCAGCGAGATGCGCATCCAGCCACGTCCGTTCTGCGAGCGCGGCCCGACCAGGAACGGGGGCGAGGCCAGCGTGGCGCAGCCGGGCGGCAGCGGGATCGGCACGTTCTTCACGGCCCATTCGTATGCGCACCCGGTGGGACACGGGAAGTTGTCGTTCCAGTCGCCGTCCTCGTTCATGTCCACCAGGATATTGAGGAACACCTGGCGGGGGCCATCGCAGTTGAACGTGGTGAAGCCCACGCCGGCCATGGCGCACGGCAGGAACACCGGCATCACGTGCAGGCCCGCGTCCGACCCGTCGGCGTAGCACTCATCCTGATCGAATGTCATGCCGAAGGCCTTCTCGACGCAGTCCGTGGGCAACCCGGGGTGGCAGACGCTCATGCCCACCGCGGGCGTGTTGGTCTTGCCGTCGGGCTCAGAATCGATTCCCTGTGGTCCGACGGGGGTGAGGTAGCAGCCCAGCCAGTAGCTGTTGCCCAGCTGGAGGTGCCGGATGAACCCGGTGGGTCCCGGGGGAGTGCTGATGGGGGGACACGCCAGCGTCTGCGTGCCCGGCGCACTGGGGAACGCGCACGTGGGGAAACGCCCCATCACGCCCGGGTAGGCCGGGATGTCCTCGGGGGCGTCACCCATGTCTTCGATCAGGGTGCGCAGGCAGTCGTCGGGCCCGTCCTTGTCGGTGCCCATGGCGATCGGCGGCAGGAGCATCAGTCCCGCGGCGACCGCTGCGAACAGGAATACGCGAACCAGCTTCATGGGGGCTCTCCTTGCTCCCTCCAAGCGGAGGGGGCCGCCGCGAGGCGGGAGCCGCGCGCGCACTCCGGCGACACGCGCGCAGTCCCGCCCATGGCGGCGGAAACGCCGGCACAGCCGCCCGAGGCTGGGCGGAGGACGCCCGGCTCGAACCCGCCGGCTGGGGTTGGGCCGGGGAGCGGCAGCGGTATCGCGGAGCCGGGCAGCGCCCGGACGCGGAATGTCGAGGTTGGCCAGTGGAGGTCCCGGGCTGACCCCGGGACGGGCACTCACTGCGATGGGACGAACGTTACTCGAGGCTCTGTGCGCGGCCGCGGATCGCGGGGGCGCCGTGGACTGCCCGCCCCTTGGGGGCTCGGCTCCGTACCCGGAAGTGTGAACACGAGCGTACCCCCGCGCCCGGGAATGTGCAATCTCGATCGGGCATCCGGCGCGATCCGCGGATCATCTGCGGGCAGGAAATGAGGAACCCCGGGAGGCAGCCCCCCGGGGTCCCGACCACACGTGGCAGCGGCCCACGTGCCCACACCTTGTTGCGCGCCAAGCTGTTTCGGGACGCCGGGGGGCGGTGCGCCGCGCCCCCGGCGCGGCTTGACCGGCAGTCCCGGCCCCGGACCCCCCCGCCACCTCCTACCTCACCAGACCGAGCTTTCGCAGTGCGCGGGAGCCACCCTGGCGCGCCTCCACCCAGTAGATGCCCGACGGCGCTCTCGCACCGCCCGCCGAGGTGCCGTCCCACGCGAACTCCCGCGGGCCCGCCTGCACCACTCCCTCGAGCAGGGTGCGCAGACAGCGTCCCGACACGTCCAGCACGCGCACCCTGGCGGCGCCGGGTGCGGCGAAGTCCACGCGCACCCGGGTCGCGCCGCGGAACGGGTTGGGGGCGGCGAACAGCGCCACCGCGGGGCGGCCGGAAGCGATCACCCCGGGCACGTCCACGGGAGTGGCCAGGGAACGGGCCACGTTGAGCTTGCCGTAGCCCCAGGAGTCGTTGGGCGCGGGCCCGGTGGCCGAGTCGCGCAGCGCCCCCAGCGCCAGGCGGCTGAGCGCCTCGTCCGGGCCCATGTGCGGGAACTTCTGAAGCAGCAGGCACAGCGCGCCGGCCACGTGCGGCGCCGACATGCTGGTGCCCTGCTGAATCACGTGCACGCCGTCGTCCACGGTGTAGCCGTCCGCCATGGTGACCGAGCCGGAAAGCGCGGCGGCCACGCCGAAGCCGGGTGCGGTGATGTCGGGCTTCATGCGCCCGTCGCGCGTGGGGCCCGGAGAGGAGAAGAACGCCAGCGAGCCATAGGCGCCGGGGGTGATGTAGCACACCGGCCGGGTGTGACCCAGGGCGTTCCAGCATGACTTGGTGGAGTACGCCCCCACCGTGATGACGCGCCGCGCGCTGCCCGGCGTGGTGATTTCCGCCTCGGGGTTCCAGCCCGCCTGCATGGTCGCCGCACCCTGCCCGTCGCCGAGGTTGTAGCCCGCCAGCCAGGCGTCCAGGCGGGAAGCCCCGAGCGCCCGGGCGTTGTCCACCCGCAGCGTCCAGGTGCCGGCCGCGGGCTCCTGCCCGATCATGGGGTCCCACACCTCGATGAACAGGTGCCGCAGGCCGTTCTGCGTTGCCTGCACCCCGTTCTCCACGTACAGCGCACCGTCGGGCGTGCTCACCGCGCTGGGGGTGTAGTAGCCCACGGGGATGGGACCCAGCACCTGTCCGTTGGGCGACATCAGGGTCACCGTGAGGCTGTCCTGTTCGGAGTACCAGCACTCGAGGTCGAAGAAGTTGTAGTTGTAGTAACTCGCGGTGTAGGGCGACACGGCCCACGAGAGCGTGGCGGTGCGGCGCGGACCCACGTCCACGCGGCCGTGGATGCGCTCGCCGCCGGTGTTGCCCGCCGCCTTCACGATCAGTCGCCCCGGCCCGCTGAGCGCGTCGAGCGCGATCTCCTGGGGGTCGGTGCCGTCGTGCGGCCCGTAGTTGGAGCCCAGCGAAAGGTTCACCACCGCGTCGCGGCCCAGCGCCGTGGACTTCTGGAAGATCCAGTTCACGGCGTCCACGACTCCGGTGGTGCTGAAGTCGGACTTCACGGCCACGATGTCGGCCTCGGGCGCCACGCCCACGTAGGTGTACGCGGGCTTGCCGTTGCCGGTGGCCGCGCCGTTGCCGGCGGCGATGCCGGCCACGTGCGTGCCGTGGCCGCTCACGTCCACCTCGCGCGCGCCGCCGACCGCTTCCAGGTCGGCGCGCACCCACTCGGTGCCGTAGGGGTAAAGCGCCGGTGCCGGGCCGAAGGCGTCGGTCTGGTCCCACAGGTGCAGGATGCGGCTGTGACCGGCGGCGTCCTTGAAGTCGCCGTGGGTCCAGTCAATGCCGCTGTCCACCAGCCCCAGCACCACCTGTCTGCCGGTGAACCCGGTGGCCGGGTACGGCGGCGCGGACGCTCCGTGCGCCAGCACCGCGCCGCTGGCGGCGGCGCTCATGTCGAGTTCGGGCTTGAACGGCCGCGAGGCCTGCAGCACGCGCACGCCCGGGACCGATGCGAGCGCGGGGACGAAGGCCCATGGCAGCCGGACGGTGCGGAAGCCGGGGCCGGAGGAAATCACCTGACCGCCCGCGGCCGAGATGTCGGCCTCGGAGGGCTCCCCCAGCACCAGCATGCCCACCGCTTCCAGCGCTGCAGCGCCAAACCCGGGCCGCGATGGCCCGCGACGCAGTCCCAACACCCCCATGCGGGCGCCGGGATCGGCCTGCACGGGCGTGGGCGTGGAAGTGACATCGGAGACGCGCTCGTCGTGGGCGATCCGCGCCGCGGCCGCGGGGCGCGGCGCCAGGACGGCCGGCGCGAGCAGCAGCAGCAGGAATGCGATGCGCACGGGCAGCACGACCGCGGGGAGGATGAGACGCCGGGTCGGAGCGGGGCCGCTCGCGGCACGCTTCTCCCCCGCGCCGGCCGGGCCGGGGCCGAGCCTCATCGGGTGGCCAGACGCTGCGGACGAGCGCGGTGCAACAGCGCCTGGAGCAGCCGCCGCAGCGGGAAGCGGGGCTGGTGTTCCCCGGCCCGCTCCGGAGCGGATACAGAAATGCGCCCTTCCCGGATCTCGCTGGATTCCTGGGAACAGCGCGTCTCGAAGATGGACTGATATGCACGCATGGGGCGACGCCTCCCTCGGAGACGACGCACACCAGCTACCCACGAACAGATTATCTCATCTCCGGCGCCCCCGGGTCAATAACGAAGCAACTGCGCACCACGCCAATTGGGCCACGCACAGCGTCATCCAGGCGCGCGGCAGCCAGTCCCCGTGGCGGGTGTAGAACGTGCCCCCGGAACCCAGCCGCGCGTCCTCCACCACCGTCGCGGCGCGGAACACCGGCGTGGCGGCGCGGATCGAGCCGTCGGGGTCCACCAGGAAGCTCACCCCGGTGTTGGCGCAGCGCACCAGCCCGGTGCGGTTCTCCACCGCGCGGAACACCGCCATCGAAGCGTGCTGCCAGGGAGCGGTGCGCGGCCCGAACCACTCGTCGTTGGTGATGTTCACCAGCAGGTCGGCCCCGTCGCGCACCTCCGCGCGGGCGATGTCGGTGAAGATGGACTCGAAGCAGATCATCACGCCCGCGCGGGCGGGCCCCGCGTTCAGCGCGCGCGCGTGCTCGCCGGGCATCCACTCCGCCTGCCCCAACTCGAACTTGCCCAGGAACGGAAGGAAACGCTGGAAGGGGATGCGCTCGCCGAACGGCACCAGGTGCATCTTGTCGTAGAAGCCGTCCAGCTGACCGGGGGGCACCACCACCGACGAGGAGTTGAAGATGGCGCGGCCCGCCACGGCGTCGGGACGGGCGTCGGGAAAGCCCGTGAGCAGCGGGATGCCCAGGCGCGCCACCAGGCCGGTTACCTGGGTGAAGGCGCGATCGTCGTAGCGCAGGTAGGTGGGGACCGCCGTCTCCGGCCACACGATCAGCTCCGGCCGTCGCGCGGCCACCGTCCCGGTGAGCGCCACGGTGGCGTTCAGGTTGGCGACCAGGTAGCGCGGGTCCCACTTGATGTCCCCGGCGATGTTGGGCTGCACGATCGCCACCCGCAGGGACCGGCCGGCCGGAAGATCCCGCACCGTGGCCGCGCCGGTGAGCGCCACGACGGTGGCCAGCACCGGCGGGGCCAGCGACAGCGCCGCCCGGGCGGCCCGGTTCGGCGTCAGCAGCGCCTGCAGCAGCAGCCCGTTGCACGCGGCCACCCACAGCGACACCGCCCCGATCCCGCCCCACGCGGCCCACTGGATCAGGGCCGGGTGGCGGAACCACGCGTAGCCCAGCGAGAGCCACGGAAATCCCATCTCGCCCATGGCGCGGATCTGCTCCCAGCCCAGCCAGGCGATCGGGAGCGCGACCGCCGCCGGCACCCGGGCCCGGCGCAGCAGGACGTAGGAGACCCCCACCCCGCCGGTGAACAGGGCCAGGTAGGCCATGAGCACCACCAGCGCGGGGTAGAGCAGCCACGGCTGCGTGAGTTCCTTGAGCGGGAGTCTTGCGATCCAGTGCAGACCCAGGCCGAAGAGACCCAGGCCGAAGATCCAGCCGCGGCCGAAGGCGCGCCGGATCGCATGCGGGGTGCCCGGCCCGATCAGCGCTTCGAGCGCGTATCCGAGCGGGACGAGTGCCGCGGCGGAGAGGAACGGCTGTTCCCAGTCGGGGAACGCCAGCGCCAGCGCGAGGCCGCCGGCCAGCGCCAGCGCCGCGCCGAGCCAGCCCTGCTTCAACGCCGGGTGCATGGCGGGAAGGTCAGCCGACCTTCACTTCCTTGCGCGTGGAGGCCGACTTGTAGATCGCGTCCATCACCTTCATCACGGCGTGCGCCTCCTCGCCCGATGCGATGGGCTGGGAGCCCTTGCGCACGCACTCCACGAAGTGCGCGATCTCGTTCTCGTAGGACTCCTTGACGTTGCGCCCGGAGTCCAGGTTGGGGGTGACGTTGACCAGGTTGCCATGCATGCCGCGGTGCAGGCGCAGCGGGTTCAGGAGCGCCGCCCCCGAGGAGCCGAAGATGTTGCAGTACGGGAAGTCCTTCTCCAGCAGCACCGTCCAGCTCACCTCCAGCGTGAGCGTGGCGCCGCCCTCCAGGCGCAGGAACGCCGCGCCCAGGTCCTCCACGCCGGCCTCGTCGTCAGTGATGTGGCTCACGCCGCTGGCACTCACCACCTTCGGGTTGCCCAGGAACCACAGCGCCAGGTCCAGCATCGGCACGCCGAGGTCCATCAGCACCCCGCCGCCCGAGCGGCGCTTGTTGCTCATCCAGTGCTCCGCGCCCCACGCGCTTGGACGGCGCAGCCAGCCGGCCTTGGCGTAGAACACCGTGCCCAGCTCCTTCTTCTCCATGCAGCGCTTGATGAACTGGGAGTCGGCGCGGAATCGCTGGTTGTAGGCGCACATGAGGATCTTGCCGGCATCCCGGGCGGCCTTCACCATGGTCTCGGACTCGGCGGAGTTGCGCGCCATGGGCTTCTCGCACAGCACGTGCTTGCCGGCCTGCAGCGCGGCGACGGTCATGGGCGCGTGGAGGTAGTTGGGGGTGCACACGTGCACCGCGTCCATCTCCTCGTTCTTGAGGAAGTCGTCCAGGTTGCCGGTGACGTTCTCCACGCCGAACTTCTGGGCCACGCGGCGGGCCTTGTCGCGGTCCGTGTCGCACAGCCCCACGATTTCCACGTCGGGCATCTTCTTCAGCACCGGCAGGTGGTTGATCTGCGCCGCGCCGCCGATGCCGATCACTCCGACACGCAAGGTCTTCCTGGCCATGAAGCGCCTCGACTCCTCTTTCGCCCGTCGCCGGGCGGTGCAAGCGCGGACGCACCGCGGTTGGTTCGGGCCGCGTCGCAGGCGCGGCCGGGCCGCCGGTGGCGGCCGGGTTTCGTTCGCGCGCGAGAGTATCAGGGGCCGCGGAGAAGGTCAAACTTGGGGACGCGCGTGCCCGGCGCGGGCCGCGGGCGGCGCACCCGGGCCACAGGCGTCTCGCGCGGGGCGACTCACGCTGCGCGCGGCGCGGGCGGCGAGCCCGGGCTGCGGGCGGCGCGGGCGGCGCACCCGGGCCGCGGCTACAGCATCCAGCCGCCCGCCACCGGCACGTCCGCACCGGTGATGTAGCCCGAGCCGGGATCGCACAGGAACACCACCACGCGCGCCACCTCCTGCGGGTCGCCCAGCCGGCCCGCCGGCACGTGCAGGCCCGGGTTGGAGCGCACGCCGGGCCCCGCGCCCTCGGTGTCCATGATGCCCGGAGAAACGGCATTCACCGTGATGCCGCGGCCCGCCTCCTCCATCGCCAGGGTGCGCGTGAAGGCCAGCACCCCGGACTTGGCGGCCTGGTAGGCCCCCATGCGCGGCGCGGCGCGCGCCCCGGAGGCGAACGCGGCGGCCAGGTTCACGATCCGGCCCCAGCCGCGCTCGCGCATGTGCGGCAGGGCGGCGCGGGAGCACAGGAACACCGAGTCCAGGTTGTTGCGCGTGACCGCCGTCCACTGCTCCCAGGTGGTCCCGGCGAGGTCGCGGATCAGGAAGTCGCCGACATTGTTCACCAGGATGTCGGCGCCGCCGAACCTGCCCGCCGCGTCGAAGATGCGTTCCACGTCCGCGGGGTGCGTGACGTCGCCGCGCACCGCCTCGGCGCGCCGGCCGAGGGCGCGGACTTCGTCGGCGAGCGAGCGCGATTCCGCCTCGCGGGTGCGCCAGCCCACCAGCACGTCGGCGCCCGCGCGCGCGAGGGCCAGGGCGGTGGCCCGCCCCAGCCCGCGCGCGGCACCCGTCACCAGCGCGTTCCTACCTTCGAGCGGCGTTGCCGTCGCCATCCTTCTCCCAGGCCACCTGCAGGCGGTGGCAGAGCTTGAGGAATCCCTGGCGCGTCAGGCCCAGCTGGCGCGCCGCGGCCGACTTGTTGCCCCGGGTGCGCGTGAGCGTTTCCCGGAGCAGCCGCCGCTTGAAGCGGTCGGTTTCGAACTGGTAGCTGCCGCGGCGTCCTCCACGCTGCTCGGCGCGACCGAACTCCGGCGAGAGGTGTCTCGACTCCAGGCGCGCGCCCGGCTCCAGCCACAGCAGCGCGCGCTCCATCTCGTGCATCAGCTCGCGCACGTTGCCCGGCCAGGAGTGCTCCAGCAGTCGCGCGCCCACCTCCGGCGAAAGCTCCGGACGGTTCCGGCCCCACCGTGCCGCGGCAGCCCCCAGGTAGAAGCGGGCCAGGTGCAGGACGTCCTCGCCCCGCTCCCGCAGCGGCGGCAGTTCCAGTCGCACTCCGCGCAGCCGGTAGTAGAGATCCTCGCGGAAGCGCCGCGCGCGGACCTCCTCCTCCAGCGAGCGGTTCGTGGCCGCCACCAGGCGCACGTCCACGCGCCGCGAGCGAGTGTCGCCCACCCGGCGCACCTCGCCCTCCTGCACCACGCGCAGCAGCTTCACCTCGCTCTCGCGCGAGATCTCCCCCACCTCGTCGAGAAAGAGCGTGCCGCCGTCGGCCGCCTCGAACAGCCCGGCCCGCTCGCCCCAGGCCCCGGTGAACGCGCCGCGCGCGTGGCCGAACAGCTCGCTCTCCAGCAGCGGCTCCGGCGTGGCCGCGCAGTTGTGCGCCAGCCATGGCCCCGGACGACGCGGCCCGTGCTGGTGCAGCGCGCGGGCCACCAGTTCCTTGCCGGTGCCGGTCTCGCCCTCGATCAGGACCGGCACCGCGGAGGGCAGCACCCGGTCCAGGAGATCAAACAACGCCAGCATGGCGGGGCTGCCCCCGATGATACCGAATCGGGACGGCGGCGGCTCGGGGGAAGAAGACCGCGGCGGGTGTGAAGTTCGCGGAATCGGAACGCTTGCTTCCACGGGGAGATCCGGGGTCGGGGCTTGCGCTGCCGGCGCCGCGAAGGGCACGCCGGGATCGGCCAGGCTTTCGGGCATGGCACGGGGTTCCTTGAGCGGGGAAACGGGAACGCGGGGCGGACGGGGACTGGTTGGACTCCCGGGGGGACGGGCGATCGGGGGGTGAGTGGCTATGGATATCATGGCGGGGGGACGGGGGAGCGGGGGGTGGGTGGCTATGGATGTGATGGGGGCGTGGGACGCGCAACGGGGAATTCGGGGGGATTCGGAAGGGGAGAATTCGATGTTCCGCGCCCTCCCGTCTGCCAGGGATCGATGGCCGCCACGCCATGTGGTACGGTGCGATTCTGGACCGTGGGTCTCCGGAAGCCCGGACCCCGGAGAGACTG
This sequence comes from Candidatus Eisenbacteria bacterium, assembly GCA_016235265.1. NCBI lineage: Bacteria > Candidatus Eiseniibacteriota > Candidatus Eiseniibacteriota bacterium. Next base: position 105,191 of record JACRLI010000002.1, on the reverse strand, counting down.
ATCCGCCTGGGGGACGCCCGGGGAGGGACCATGTGCCGCGTCATTGCGAACGCCCCAGCGGGCGCCGGGGGGTTCACACCCATGAGCCCTGGGCGCCCTGGGGAGACTGGCTGATGTCCGCCCGGCTGACAGTGCTGCTGCTTGGCGCCACCGGGCGCACCGGCCGGTGCGTGATGGAGCAACTCCTTGGGCGGGGCATCGGCGTCCGCACCATCGTGCGATCCGCTCGGAGGCTCCCCGCCGACGCGGCGAATGATCCGCGCCTGACCGTGGTCGAGGCCGACCTGCTGTCCCTCGACCAGGAAGACCTCCTGGGCCACGTTTCCGGCTGTGACGCGGTCATCTCATGCCTGGGGCACACTCTCATTCTCAGGGGCATCTTCGGGCCGCCGCGCGACCTCGTCACGCGGGCTACGGCGCGGCTGTGCCGTGCGATCGAAGCGCTTCGACCCGGGAGGCCGGTCAAGTTCATTCTCATGAGCAGCGTCTCGGTCCATCGCCCCGGCGGCCTCGATGCGCCTCGCGGGGCGTTCGAGAGGGCGTTCGTGTGGGCACTCCGCGGGGTGCTCCCGCCGGCGCGGGACAATCAGGACGCGGCGAACTTCCTCCACGGCGGAATCGGCGTGGCCCACCCGTTCGTCGAGTGGATGGTGGTGCGTCCCGACACATTGCTGGAAAGTGGCGCCCCGGAGTACACAATTCACGAAGGCCTCGTCAGCAGTCTCTTCGCTCCGGGCAGCTCCAGCATGGCCAACGTCGCGCATTTCATGTGCGAGTCCGTCGTGAGCCCGGAGGTGTGGACTCGCTGGAAGGGCACCCTGCCCGTGATCGTGGATGCCGGAGGTTCCAGGAGCCGGCGTTGACCGCGATGCGCCGGCGCCGGGTTTGACGGGGTACGGGAGGGCCGGCCCGTCCTACTCCTCCCGCATCCGGTAGCCCACACCCGGCTCGGTGAGCAGGTACTCGGGCCTCGATGGGTCGCGCTCCAGCTTCTGACGCAGCTGCGCCATGTAGACGCGCAGGTAATGGTGCTGCCGGGCATAGCCCGGGCCCCACACCTGCTTGAGCAGGTGCTCGTGGGTGAGCACGCGGCCGGGGAAGTCCGAGAGCGCCGCGAGCAGCCGGTACTCCAGAGGCGTGAGGCGCACTTCGCGACCCGCGAGAGTGACCACCCTGCGCATGCGATCCACGCACAGATCCCCCACCCGCACCACCGTGTCCCCCTCACCCAGCCCCCCGCGCGCCGCGTGGCGCAGTGCGACGCGCATCCTTGCCAGCAGTTCCCCGACGGCGAAGGGCTTGGTGACGTAGTCGTCCGCGCCGAGGTCCAGCGCGGCGATCTTGTCGCGCTCCTGTCCGCGGGCGGAAAGCACGATGATGGGCACCTTGGACCATTCCCGGAGCCGGCGGGCGACCTCGAGCCCGTCCAGGTCGGGCAGGCCGAGGTCCAACAGGATCAGGTCGGGCACGCGCGCGCGGGCCTGGCGCAAGCCCTCCTCGCCGGTGACGGCCTCCACCAGCCGGTAACCGTGGCCCGCGAGCGTGGCGCGCAGGAAGCGCAGGATCGGTTTCTCGTCCTCGATGGCGAGAACCACCGGGGGGTTGGCGGGCGGCACGTCGCCGGCGGCGGGTCCGGGTGGGCCGGACGGCCCAAGGGGTCCGGCTGGGCCGGGGTGGGTCATGGCGTCTCTCCCTCGGCTTCAACCCTGGGAGGCTCGCCGCCGATGGGCAGCGTGAAACGGAATACCGCGCCCCCCTCGGGTCGATTCGACGCCTGGATGCGCCCGCCGTGGGCCTCGATGATCCCCCGGCAGATGGGCAGCCCAAGGCCCACCCCTCCGACTCCGCCGGCGCGCGCGACGCGGTAGAACTTCTCGAACACGCGGTCCTCCTCCCCCGGCGGCAGGCCGGGCCCGCGGTCCCGCACCTCCACGCCCGCCTCCCCATCCGCCAGCACGGCGCAGATCTCGATGGGTGTGCCCTCGGGGGTGTACTTCACCGCATTCTCCACCAGATTGAAGAGCACCTGCTCGACCAGCACGTCGTCCATGGGCAGGAGCGGCAGCTGGCGGGGCAGGTCCACCCGCACCGGGCGCCCGGCCAGCCGGGTCTCCAGGCGGTGCAGCGCGACGCCCACCACTTCCTCGAGCGAATGCCACTCGCGGGTGATGCGCAGCGCTCCCGATTCCAGCCGCGTCATGTCGAGCAGGTTGCCCACCAGGCGATTGAGCCGCTGCGCCTCCTCGGCCACGGTCTCGATCAACTCCCGGCGCGCGCCCTCGTCCAGGCCCCCGTGGTCCTGAAGCAGGCTGCTGGTGGCTCCGGTGATGGAAGCGAGTGGCGTGCGCAGGTCGTGGGACACCGAGCTGAGCAGGGTGCTCCGGAGCCGGTCCGATTCCAGTTCTACCCGCGCCGCCTCGGCCTGGTCTGCGAGTTGCACGCGCTCGAGCGCCAGGGCGATCTGGTTGCCGAAGGTCTCGAGCAGGCGCGTGTGCTCCGGGCTGATGCGCCCGTCCATGGCCGCCGGACGCACCGAAAGCACCCCCACCACCCCGCGTGAGCCGGCCAGCGGCAGGTGCAGCGAGCGGGCGGCGGGCAGGGTCGCGGTGCCCAGTCCGGCGGGCTGTGCGTTTTCCCTCACCCACCGGGCCACACCCATCTCGTGGCCCGCGGAATCGAGCACGTCCGGATCCCCGGCGCCGAGGTACAGGGCGCCGGAAGCGTCCGGCATCAGGATCGCCGTGCGACTCTCGAGCACGTCGGAAAGATTGTGCAGCGCGGCGGTCAGCAGTTCGCGGGTGCCGCGGATCCCGGACAGGTCGCGGCTGAGGCGGTAGAGGGCCCCGGCGCGCCTTTCGCGCTGCCGCGCGGCCCCGGTCTGCTGTCGCAGGCTCACCGCCATCCCGCTGATCAGGAGCGCGGCAACGAGCATCACGGTGAAGGTCAGCAGGTACTGGGTGTCGGATACCGCGAAACTCATGAACGGCGGCACCATGAAGTAGTCGAAGGCCGCCACACTGAGCACCGAGCACAATGCCGAGGGAAGCCGACCGTAGCGCACCGCAACCGCCATCACCCCCACGAGGTAGATCATGATCAGGTTGGCACGCTCCAGGCGTCCCCGCAGCAGCCATGCCACGGCGGTGCATACGGCCACCACGGCCACCGCCTGGATGATGGGCGCAGCACGCGTGCGGCCCCGCGGTGGCTCGCCGGCCCGCCCGGCGCGGCGGTCCCCGGCATCGGACGCCCCGGCCTCCATGACGTACAGGTCGATCGGGCCGCTGTCCTGGAGCAAGGAGCCCACCAGGGAGCCGAATGCGAATCGTTCCCAGCGCCGTCGCGTGGGCTTGCCCACCACGATCCGCGCCACGTTCCGCTCGCGCGCAAAGTTCAGGATCTCGTCGCTCACGCGCGGCCCCGTGAGCACCGCGGTCTCCGCTCCAAGCTCCTCGGCGAAGGCCAGCACATCTCCCAGGTGGTCCCGTTCGTGCGACGGCCGGGTCCGCCCCGGAACTTCGACGTGTGCCACGATCCACTCGGTCTTGAGGCCCGCGGCCATCCGCCGGGTGGCCCGGACCAGAGCGGGGGCCATCGCCGGATCTCCCACGCACACCAGGATGCGTCCCCCCACCGGCCAGCTGCGATCGATCCCCTCGCGCCGGCGGTAGGACTCCATCTGCGCGTCCACCCGCTCGGCGGTGCGGCGCAGCGCCAGCTCGCGCAAGGCGATCAGGTTCCCCTTGCGGAAGAACCCCTCCATGGCGCGCTGGGCCTGGCCCGGCACGTACACCTTGCCCTCCCGCAGGCGCTGCAACAGGTCGTCGGGCGGGAGGTCCACCAACTCGATCTCGTCGGCGCGGTCCAGGGCGGAGTCGGGCACCGTCTCGCGCACCCACACGCCGGTGATCTGGGCCACCACGTCGTTGAGGCTCTCGACGTGCTGGACGTTCAGCGTGGTGTACACGTTGATGCCCGCCGCGAGGAGTTCCTCGACGTCCTGCCAGCGCTTGGCGTGGCGGGACCCGGGGGCGTTGGTGTGGGCGAGCTCGTCAATCAGGATCAATTCGGGCCGGCGCTGGAGCGCGCCGTCGAGGTCGAATTCGCGGAGGACCGAGTCACGGTAGGAGATGTCGCGCAGTGGAAGCACGGGGACGCCCGCGAGGAGCGAGCCGGTCTCGGCGCGACCGTGGGTCTCCACCACCCCGGCCACCACGTCGGTGCCCGTGGCGATGCGCTCGCGCGCCTCCACCAGCATGGCGTAGGTCTTCCCCACGCCGGCCGAGGCCCCGAAGAAGATCTTGAGCTTGGCGCGCCGGGCCTGCTCCTCCTCCTGGCGCAGTCGCTCGAGGAGCTTCTCGGGGTCGGGCCTGGATTCCTCGCTCACCGTTTGCACCCCCATCCAGGGCGTGCCGCACCCGCGGCGCCCGCCCGGCGGGAGCGAGAATACACGATCCCGTAGGCGGGCAGGATCACGTCCTGACCAGCATCGCGAAGGTGAGGCGGTCCTCGTCGTGCACCAGGTCCGGCCTCCAGTCCGGCACCAGGGAGCCGGGTGCGCCCTGGTTGCCGCCGGGCGGGGTGACTCCGCCAGGCCCCGCGAAGCAGGGAACGCTGGCGTGGCGATGGTTGTACTCGAGCCGGAAGGTCACGAAGGGCCGGGGGTTGTAGTCCGCGGCCACCTGCATGTCCCAGGCCTTGAACGGATCGCCGGGGTTCATGGTGAAGCAGGGCGAACCCGAAAGTGCCGTCGCCCCGTTGATCGGCGGCATCAGCACCAGGTAGCGGCCGGGGTTGTTGATGGCCCCGCCTCCCACGGTGAGGGCGAAGCGGTCATGGCGCGACTGCCCCCGCCCGGGGCTGGCGTCGTTGCGCGGCGTGGTTTGCGAGTACATGCCGAACTGGGTCATCAGCCGGGCCGTGACGTTCTTGTACAGCAGGGCGGCACCGATCCCCAGCTGGGTGAGCTTGAACTCACCGTGCCGAAACACCTCGCTCGAGCCCGAAATGGTGCCGTCCGCCGGTCTCGAGAAGTCAAAGTGATATGCGTCGTCCACGCGCAGTTCGCCGGTGAAGGGGCCCACGGTGAGCGGCCGCCCGCTGGCGCCCATGTTCCCGGGCATCCACGGGAAGTCGGCGAAGGCGAAAGGCCCCGCGGGTTTCGCGGCGGCGGTCGCGGCGGCCGGCGCAGCGGCGCGGTCCGGCGCGGGCGGGGACCAGGCGGCAGGGGCGGAGGCGAATGCCAGTGCGGCCGCGCAAAGGCCGGACAGCAGTCTGGATTTCAAGGGGTCGGTCTCCATTCCCGGGCGGCGTGCCCGAATCTCCGTCTCAGCGCGGGCCGGCGGGCGGAACCAGCCGGTCCAGGTCGAGGTTGAGTTGCAGCACATTCACGCGCGGCTCGCCCAGGAATCCCAACCTGCGGGGCTCCACGTGACGGGCCGCCAGTCGCTCCACGGCGGCCGGGTCGAGCCCGCGGGCTCGAGCCACGCGCGCGATCTGCAGCCGGGCGTTCTCCGGGCTGATGTGCGGGTCCAGCCCGCTCGCGGAGCGGGTCACCGCGTCGGCGGGCACCGGAGCCGAGGCTGCCAGCAGGTTCTCCCGCCGGTAGCCGGCGGCGAGGTCCGCCACTCCGTCGAAGTTCGAGGCATCGTCCTTCCCGTCAGGCAGGGTCCGGTGGACCCCCAGCAGCAGCTTGCGACTGGTCGGGCCCAGGTTCGTGCCGCCCGAACTGGCGCCGTCGTATCCGGAACCTGCGGCCGAGGGCCGCGGGTGGAAGTAGCCGGACCGGGTGAATCCCTGCGCGATCAGGGTGGAGCCCACGGTCACGCCGTCGCGGACCACCAGGCTCCCCGCCGCCTGTCGCGGGAACAGCGCCCGTCCCAGTCCGGTGATCGCCACCGGGAACAGCAGGCCCGTGAGCAAGGTCATCACCAGCACCATCGTCACGGCGGACCAGAGCTGTCGGATCATCGTTCCTCCAGTGAAAGCCCGGGACGGGACGCCCCGTGGCGCCCCGTCCCTGGCCTCATGCCAGGCGCAACGCCACCAGGAGTCGGTCCAGCAGCCAGATTCCCGGGAAGGGCACGAGCAACCCGCCCAGGCCGTAGACGAGCAGGTTGCGCCGCAACACCGCCGCGGCGCCCATCGGCCTGTACGGCACCCCGCGCAGCGCCAGGGGGATCAGCGCCACGATGATCAGCGCATTGAAGATCACCGCCGCCAGCACCGCCGAGTGCGGGCTGGTGAGCCGCATCACATTGAGCGCGCCCAGGGCCGGATAGGTGGCCGCAAACATCGCGGGGATGATGGCGAAGTACTTGGCGACGTCGTTGGCGATGCTGAACGTGGTCAGCGACCCCCGGGTCATCAGCAGTTGCTTGCCGATTTCGACCACTTCGATCAGCTTGGTGGGGTTGCTGTCGAGGTCCACCATGTTGCCGGCCTCCTTGGCGGCCTGCGTGCCGGTGTTCATCGCCAGGCCCACGTCGGCCTGGGCCAGGGCCGGGGCGTCGTTGGTCCCGTCGCCGGTCATGGCCACCAGCTTGCCGCCCGCCTGCTCCTCGCGGATGAGCTTCATCTTGGTCTCGGGGGTGGCCTCCGCCAGGAAATCATCCACCCCCGCCTCGGCCGCGATGGCCGCCGCGGTGAGCGGGTTGTCGCCGGTGATCATCACCGTGCGGATGCCCATGCGGCGGAGCTGCTCGAAGCGGTTGCGCGTCCCGCCCTTGACCACGTCCTTGAGGTGGATCACGCCCAGCGGGCGGGCGTCGCGCGCCACGACCAGCGGAGTGCCCCCCGAGGTGGCCACGCCCGCGACCAGGGGGCCCAGCTCCGCGGGCCAGGTGCCGCCCCTGCGCTCCACGTACAGGCGCACCGCGTCCGCGGCCCCCTTGCGGATCTCGGCGCCGTTCAGGTTCACGCCGCTCATGCGGGCCTGGGCGGTGAACGGCAGGAATTGCGCCTCCTGCGCCTGCAGCTCGCGGCCCCGCAGGCCGTACTTCTCCTTGGCCAGGACCACCACGCTCCGCCCCTCGGGGGTCTCGTCCGGAAGGGAGGAGAGCTGCGCCGCATCGGCCAGGTCCGCCACGTCCACTCCCGGCAGCGGCAGAAAGCCGACCGCCTGCCGGTTGCCCAGGGTGATGGTGCCGGTCTTGTCCAGCAGCAGCGTGTTGACGTCGCCGGCGGCTTCCACCGCCTTGCCCGACATGGCCAGCACATTGTGCTGCATCACGCGGTCCATGCCGGCGATTCCGATGGCGGAGAGCAGCCCGCCGATGGTGGTGGGGATGAGGCACACCAGCAGCGCCACGAGCACGGTGATCGAGGGCGGCAATCCCGCGCCCGCGGAGCGGACCCCGTAGGCCGCGTAGGGCAGCAGCGTGGCCACGGCCAGCAGGAACACGATCGTGAGGCCCGCCAGCAGGATGTTGAGGGCGATCTCGTTGGGGGTCTTCTGGCGGCGGGCTCCCTCGACCAGGGCGATCATGCGGTCGAGGAACGTCTCCCCCGGGTTCGAGGTGATGCGGACCACGATCCGGTCCGAGAGCACGCGCGTGCCGCCGGTCACCGCGCTGCGATCCCCGCCGCTCTCGCGGATCACGGGTGCGCTCTCCCCGGTGATCGCCGACTCATCCACCGAGGCGATACCCTCGATCACCTCTCCGTCGCCGGGGATCAGGTCGCCCGCTTCGCACACCACCAGGTCGCCCTTGCGCAACTGCTCGGCCGGGACCGCCTCCTCCGGCCCGCCCACCGCCCCCCCAGGGAGCCGGCGCGCGCTGGTCCGGGTCCGGGCCTTGCGCAGCGAATCCGCCTGCGCCCGGCCCCGGCCCTCGGCCATGGCCTCCGCGAAGTTGGCGAAGAGCACCGTGAACCAGAGCCACAGGCTGATGTGGCCCACGAATCCGGCCTCGGGGTCATGCGCCAGCAGGCCTCGGAAGAACAGCCACGTGGTGACCACGCTTCCGACTTCGACCACGAACATGACCGGGTTCCGGGCCACCATCCGCGGGTCCAGCTTGCGGAGCGCCTCCCCCAGTGCCCGGGCGATCACCGGCCCGTCGAGCAGCGGGCGCGGCGCGTTGCGCGAGCCGGCCCGCATCAGAACATCCCTTCTGCGTGCATTTGGAAGTGCTCCACGATCGGCCCGAGCGACAGCGCGGGGAAGTACGTCAGGGCGCCCACGATCAGGACGATTCCCACCAGCAGCACCACGAAGGTGGCGCCGTCGGTCGGGAAGGTCCCCGCCGAGGCGGGCACCACCTTCTTTGCCGACAGGCTCCCGGCCACGGCGAGCAGCGGGATGATCATCAGGAACCGGCCCGCCAGCATCGCCAGGCCGATGGTGAAGTTGTAGAACGGCGTGTTGGCGGTGATTCCGGCGAAGGCCGAGCCGTTGTTGCCGGCGGCGGAATCGAATGCGTACAGGATCTCGGAGAAGCCGTGCGGCCCGCCGTTGTTCACGTTGTTCCACGTGGCGCCCAGGTATGTGCCGGTGAGGCCCACCCGGTTCCAGGGGTGCCCCTGGGGCAGGTCCACCCCGGTGGCCAGCGCGGTGAAGCCCAGCACGCATGCGGCCAGCACCAGCACGGCCAGCATGACCATCTTCACTTCGTAGGGCTCGATCTTCTTCCCCAGGTACTCCGGCGTGCGCCCCACCATCAGGCCGGCGATGAACACGGCCAGGATGGCGAACATCAGCATGCCGTAGAGCCCGGCCCCCACCCCGCCGAAGATGACCTCGCCGGTCAGGATGTTGGCCATCGGCACCAGTCCGCCGATGGGCGTGAAGCTGTCGTGCATCGAGTTCACCGCGCCGCAGGAGGCGTCGGTGGTGACAGTGGCGAACAGCGACGAGCCCGCGATGCCGAAGCGGGTCTCCTTGCCCTCCATGTTGCCGCCCGGCTGCCCCGGACTCGCCCGCATCTCGACCCCGTGGCCCGCGAGCTGGGGGGTGCCGGACTGCTCGAAGTGGCCAGCGGTGAGGGCGCCCGCGAGGAACAGCACGCTCATCGCCGCGAAGATCGCCCAGCCCTGGCGGGTGTTGCCGGCCATGCGGCCGAACATGAAGGTCATTCCGGCGGGGATCAGGAAGATCGCGAGCATTTGGAGCAGGTTGCTCAGCGGCGTGGGATTCTCGTAGGGGTGCGCCGAGTTGGCGTTGAAGAAGCCCCCGCCGTTGGTGCCGAGCTCCTTGATGATCTCCTGGGAGGCCACCGGTCCCTGGGCGATCACCTGGGTGGCCCCTTCCAGGGTCCGTGCCTGCGTGTAGCGGTCGAAGTTCTGCGGCACGCCCTGCCAGATCAGCACCAGCGCGCCCACCAGGCTCAGGGGCAGCAGGACGTACAGGGTCCCGCGGGTGACGTCGACCCAGAAGTTGCCCACCGCCCCGGAACCGCGGCGCACCAGGCCCCGCACGAAGGCGACCGCCACGGCCATTCCGGATGCCGCCGAAGTCCAGTTATGCACCGCCAGGGCCACCATGTTCGAGAAGTAGCTCACGGTGGTCTCGGGCACGTACGACTGCCAGTTGGTATTGGTGGTGAAGGAGGCCGCGGTGTTGAATGCCAGGTCCGGGGTCATCTCCCGCGCCCCGAAGCCCTGGGGGTTGAGCGGCAGATGTCCCTGCATTCGGAGCAGGATGTAGGACAGCAGCATCCCCACGACGCTGAACGCGAACAGCGCCACGGCGTAGGTGGTCCAGCGCATGTCCTCGCCGGGATCCACTCCGCAGACCCGGTAGATGCCGCGCTCGAGGGGTCGCAGCAAGGGGTCCAGCCAGGTGCGCCTGCCCTCGAACACCTGGGCCAGGTGCGCCCCCATCGGCCGGGTGACGAGCAACACCAGGCCGAAGAACGCCAGCACCAGCACCACTCCGTGCGAAGTCATGGTCCGCCGCTCCTAGAAACGCTCGGGTTTGAGCAACGCGTAGAGCAGGTAGCCCAGCAGCAGCAACACCAGCGCCCCCGCCCAGATCAAGTCGAACACGGCCGCCTCACGGTCGCGCGCAGCCGCGGACATAGGCGACGCACGCGAGGAAGAAGATCAGGGTCACGACCAGGTAGAGCAGGTCCAGCACGTCAGGCGCTCCCTGGCAAGCCAGGCGCCGGCCCCCGGTCGACTGCTCACCACGGGGGATTGGACTCTGAACAGGCGTCAGGGGGGTGTTAAGAAGCGGCCGGAGGCGGCCAGGCGGAGCGGGCAGCGGAATTCTGACGGAATCCTGATGCCCGACCGGGCCGTCTTGACGCCGGGCTTGCGCGGTTTCGTGGTGAGATCCTTCCAGGCCGTCCGGCCGGGAGGGCGCATGTTCCACCACGTTCTGGCTCTCAAGATCGTGTCCGCCCCGCTGAGTCTCGCGGGGCTGGGGTTGGCGCTGTGGGCTCGGGGTCGGCGCCGGATCCGGGTATCCCTCGATCCCGGTTCGGGCGGTGACGAAGCGCAGGGACTTTGGCTGACCATCCGCAATGTCGCCGGACGCCCGGAGCGGATTCTCGGAGTTCGCTGCGAGTTCACGCACCCCGATGGCGGCGATTCGCTGGTGGCCTGGCGCCGCGACATCCGGCCCTTCGACCTGGCCCCCGGGCGCTTGCAGCGGCTGCGGGCGTACCCGCTCGAGGGGGAGCGCTGCGCGGCCGGGACCCGGGTCCGCGTGGTCGTGTCCCTGGCGGGCGGAAGGGAGGCACAAAGCCGGAATCTGGAGGCTCCACAGGACGATCCAAGAGGGTATCGAGCCGGACCCCACCCGGGCCCACCCGAGACACCGATGACCCGCATCGTCCACCGGAGGTTCAAGTGAGCAAATGGACTGCCATGCCCTTCGCCGCAGCCCTGCTCGTCGCAGCGGGCATGTCTTCCCCCGGGCCGCGGGCCGAACCCACCGGCCCATCCGGCGCCCCGGACGCGGCCGCCTCGAGCGACCGGGAGGCCCGCAGCCTGCCGGAGCTCATCGGCCGGATCGCGCAGTCCGACTACGCCGGCGACCGGAAGGCGCTCGATCGCCTGTTCGGGGAGGCCGACCGTTTCCTCGGAGACCGGGACACCGAGTCGCGGGTGCGCTACTGGAAGGGGTTCGCGAAGTGGCGCCGGGCGATCAACGGCGCCAACGAGACTCCCGCGCCCACCGACCTGGCCAGCGACGTCGTGATCGCCGCCGGGGAATTGCGCCGCTCGGGCGAGCTGGACTCCGGCTTCGTGGACGCGCGCATCGGCGAGATGCAGTGCCTGGGCCTGGTCCTGTTCTTCGATCGCGGGCGCGCCGGGAACGACGCGCGCATCGCGCGGCTCCGCGAGCTGATGGGTGAGTTGAAGGTGACCGCGGCGGCCAACCCGCGCTATGTTTGGGCCTGGGGCATGGCCTACTTCACGGCGCCTCCCGAGAAGGGAGGCGGGCCCGACCATGTCATCCCCGCGTACTTGAAGGCGCTCGAGGCAATGCGCGGGGGGGCCGGGCGCCCTGGCTCGCCGCTCGATCCCTCGTGGGGCGAGGCGGAACTGTGCGTCAACCTGGCCTACTCCTACTTGAACCGGCCTTCGCCCGACCTGGCCCTGGCGAGGAAGTACGTGGACGAAGCGATCCGGCTCGTTCCGGGCTGGCACTACGCGCGGGACATCCTGCGCCCGCAGGTCGAAGCGGCAGCTTCCGCAGTGCCCGGCCGCTGAGGCCGGCCCCGCGGCGCGCGGCCGCGGACCAGAACCAGGCCGCGGATCAGGCCGCGAACCAGAACCACGAACCAGGACCGCGGACAAGAACCGCGAACCAGAACCTCACCCCTGGCCGCTCGAAAGGCCCGACTTTCATGCCCAAAGGCACCGTCCGGCTCCACCGCGTGCTCCGCGCGACGCCCGAGCGCGTCTACCGCGCTTTCCTCGATCCCGACGCCATGGTCAAGTGGCTCCCGCCGAACGGGTTCACCGGCAGGGTCCAGCACATGGACGCCCGGGTCGGCGGCTCCTACAAGATGTCCTTCACGAACTTCACGACCGACCAGAGCCACGCTTTCGGGGGCGAGTACCTCGAACTCGCCCCGCACGAGCGGCTGCGGTACACGGACAAGTTCGACGACCCCAACCTGCCCGGGGAGATGATCACCACGGTCACGCTGGCGAAGGTCTCCTGCGGGACGGAGCTGAGCGTGGTCCAGGAAGGCATCCCCGAGGTCATCCCGGCCGAGGCCTGCTACCTGGGGTGGCAGGAGTCGCTGATGCTGCTGGCGAAGCTGGTCGAAGCGGAGATTCCATGACGCCGCCCCCGGTGCGGCCGATCGAGCTCGCCGAGATCCGGGAAGCGCGCACGCGCATCGCCGGGACGATTCTGCGCACCCCGCTGGTGCGGCTCGACCTGGGACCGGGGGCGCCGGACATCCGGCTCAAGCTGGAGAACCTCCAGCCCATCAACGCCTACAAGCTCCGCGGCGCGGCGAATGCGGTGGCCCGGCTGTCCGGCAGCGAGCGCGCGCGCGGCGTGTGGACCATCAGCGCCGGCAACGCCGGCCAGGGCGTGGCGTATGCCGCGCGGGCGTCCGGGGTGCCCTGCACCGTCGTGGCCATCGAGACCGCGCCGCAGACCAAGCTCGACCGCATGCGAGCGCTCGGTGCGCGGCTCGTGCTGGTCCCGTACGCGACCGCCTGGCAGACCCTGGAGGACCGTGCCTACCCCGGAGTGGAGGGGGTGTTCGTGCATCCCTTCGACGACGACGACTTCATCGCGGGTCACGGGACGATGGGCCTCGAGATCCTCGAGGACGCGCCGGACGCCGTGGCGGTGATCGCGGGCATCGGCGGGGGCGGGCTGGTCACGGGGGTCGGCACCGCGGTCAAGGCGCTGAAGCCCTCGATCAAGGTGTGGGGTGCGGAGCCGGAGACGGCGGCGCCGCTGGCGCGATCCCTGGCCCTCGGTTCCCCCCAGGAGTTCCCGGACTGGAAGGCGTCCTTCGTGGACGGCGCCGGCGGCCGCAGCGTGTTTCCCCGGATGTGGCAGCGGATGCGGCCGGTGCTCGACGGCTGCATCGTCGTCAGCCTGGAGCAGACGAGGCAGGCGATGCGAATGATGGCGGAAAAGGCGCGCGTGATCGCCGAGGGCGCGGGCGCACTGCCCCTCGCGGCGGCGCTGACCGGGAACGCCGGGGCCGGGCCCATCGTGGCGATCGTTTCGGGCGGCAACATCGACCTGGAATCGTTCAGTGAACTGATCGGGGCGATCCCGCCCCGGGCAAACGGCGCGGATGCGCCGGCCTAGCGGCCGGGCCCATTCAGTTGCGCGGTCGGCGTCCGGGAGCGGCGCGGGGAGAACGCGATGTCCAACGTGACCAGGAGACTCAAGGAACTGGGGCTTGTGCTGCCTGCCCCGCTGCAGCTGCCGCCCGGGGCGGTCCTGCCGTTCCCGTGGGTGCGTGTGGTGGGAACACGTGCGCTGATCTCGGGCCACGGGCCCACGAACGCCGACGGCTCCCTCGCGCAACCCCTCGGGAAGGTGGGCCGCGAAGTATCCGCGGAACAGGCCTACGCTGCCGCGCGCCTGGTGGGTCTTGCGATCCTGGGCAGCCTCGAGCGGGAGCTGGGAGACCTCGATCGGATCGCGTCCTGGACCCGGGCCTTCGGCATGGTCAATTCCGCGCCGGGGTTCAACCGCCAGCCGGGCGTCATCAACGGGTTCTCCGACCTGATCCTCGAGGTGTTCGGCAAGGAAGTCGGCGCGCACGCGCGGAGTGCCGTGGGGATGGCGGAGCTGCCGTATGATATTCCGGTGGAGGTTGAGGGTGAGGTGGATCTGCATCCGCGGGGCGTCTAGCCGACGATTCAAGTGGACCTCTGTGCGCTGACCACTTCGCGGCGGTCGTGGGAGCGCTTACGCCATACGATCACCCTGCAGTGGTGACTCTGGACTGGCGCGACTCGAAAGGAAGTTCTGTGGGCGCGGGGGTGTACTTCATGCGATTGAGCGCGCTCGGGGGCAGAATAGGAGTTGTGCCCGCGCGCGCTCCCAACAGGCCCGGTATAGGCAGGAGACACCATGCGTAGCATCCTCCATTCCCTCGCGATCCTGGCCGTTCTTGCATGCTGCGGCTGCATCCGTACTTCTGTCGCCCCGCCCACCGGCGCGGCCCGCCCCGAGTCCTTGGATTCTGCCTCCGTGGTCGTGCTCAACGAGGATCTGACGGCGCGCCAGGTCTTCCCGGCGACCAATTGGTGGAACGTTGCCGTCGACACGGCCCCCGTGGATTCTGCATCCCAGGCCTACATCAACTGGATCGGCGCCGGAGTGACCCTGCACCCGGACTTCGGGCCTTCCCCCTACGGCATGCCGTACATCACCGTCTCGGGGAGCCAGGCCCTGCTGCCCGTCACGTTCACACTCTACGGATCCGAGAGCGACTCCGGCGCGCCGGGCCGCCCGGTCGGCTACCCCATCCCGGACCAGGCGCGCACCCAGCCCGGCTACCTCGAAGGCGCCGTCGCCGGTGGAGGAACCAGCGGCGACCGCCACATGCTCCTGATCGACCGGGACCACTGGCTGCTGTTCGAGACCTGGGCTACGCACTGGAATTCGTCCGCATCGCGATGGGACGCAGGATCGGGAGCAACGTGGGATCTGAGCGTGAATGGGCGCCGCCCCGAGGGCTGGACCTCGGCCGACGCGGCCGGCCTCGCGATCTTCCCGGGACTGGTCCGCTGGGATGAGGTGTCCGGGTCGAACGAGATCCGTCACGCCTTCCGTTTCACTGTCCGCGCCACCGACGGCTACGTGTGGCCGGCGTCCCACGCGGCCGGCTCGACCAGTGGGGCTCCGCCCATGGGGATGCGGCTCCGGCTCAAGGCGGGCAGGGACATCTCGTCGTTCGCCCCCGAAGTGCAGAAGATCTTCCGGGCCATGAAGAAGTACGGGCTCATCCTGGCCGACAACGGCTCGGACCTGTACATCCAGGGCACCATGGACCCGCACTGGGACAACGACGTGCTCAACCCCGCGTTCCGGGCGCTTGCCGCGAACGATTTCGAGGTGATCAAGCTGGGATGGAACCCGGCGCCCACGAGCGTGCCCTGAGGGGCGCCAACGTTGTAGATGAACTAGTCGCAACCGTTGACCAGCGGCAGCGAAGTGGACGCCTTCACGCCCAGGCCGACGCAGGATTGCAGTTGTGGAAGTTGGGTGGTGAATGCTCGAAGACGCAATGTGTTGTGGTAGAGTCGGACACGCAAAGGCCCCCGTGGCGAGAGAAAGAGCCGTCAGCAAGCCCTTTCTACCACACGGGGGCCTTCGCGTATCCGGAAAACGAGCGCGAGTCGTGAATAATCCGGGTTAGCGATATGCCGTCTTGAGCTGGCCCCAGCTTGTCGGCACGACCGGAGTCGGCACGTAGACGTTCAGGGTCAGCACGCCGTCGACATCGATGCCGCCGCTGGTCGACGGACCCGCGCCGGTCACGTCGGTGATCCGAATGGCGTCGATGAATACCGGGATCCCGGGGATCCCGGTGATGTCGAGCAGGATGGCGTTGATAAAGTTGCCCATCGTCGCCGTGATCGTCCCGACCGGGTAGAACACCCCGGAACTGACGAGTTCGACCTCGAAGGTCGTGGCTTCGGTGTTGTTGTTGCCCGTCCCCGATGCGAGGTTCTTGCCAAGATCGAATATGACGATGTCATACCCACTGTAGCCGGCGCCCGGCAAGGTCGACACTGGCTCCAGGTCGAGCGTGATGAATGGATTGGGCGAGACGGTGTTGGTGCCCAGGCTCACGAACTTCTTGTTGTAGAAAGACGCGGTGGAGTTCAGCGACAGGACGTCGGGAACGTCCTTGGCCGCGGCTTCGATCTCGGTCGTGACCACCGCGTTGCCCGCCCCGCCGGCTGAAGCCGGCGGCACGTCGGCCGGCCCCTGGCGCACCGCCCGAACCCCACGGACCTTGCGCGCACTGGCGCCGCCGCCGCCAGTGATGTGAGTGTAGAGCGGACTGGACTGGAAAGCCGCCATGCTCGAGTACGTCTCGACCCCGATGCCGGCCGCGTTTCCGATCTCGGCCAAACCGGCGGCCAGGATTGTGAGAACGGCAAACCATGTCGGCTTGTTCATTGGTCTCCCTCCTTCCTGTTGGCTGTGGCTCGAATGAGGCGGGTGGAACGGGCTTGTCGCTACGGAGCCACACCCTGGCCAGACGAAATCGCAGGTCAAGCCGAACCGAATGCTCCTGCAGATGCACAATTCTGAACAACCGCGGGACGCGGCAATGCTCGACAGAGGCCCGCCGCGCCCACTTCGCCCTGTTGATCGACTGCGCGCTAGTCTACCCCCTATCCGATAGAATGTAAACTAGGTTATGTTGGCACGCATGCTTCCAGGAGGTTCCTGTGGGCGTGAAGTGCAGTTCGTCGCGAGGGTGAAGCAGCGGACGGGCATTCCTAAGACGAAACCGTTGAATCCCAACGACCTGCCAGTTGTGCGAGAAACGGATCTGGTGGAGCCGTGGAGGGCTCGGCAGCTCCGACCGCTGACGCGATTGACGCGGGCGCCCAGTGGAGGACCACGATGGCCTCGGCGTTCGCGTGGCGACTCGCCGGCGAGCGAGAATCGAATGGCAGTAACCTCACAAGCTTCTCTGTCGCCGGGCTGTGCGATTCGCCTATTTGTATCGGCGGCGGATGCTCCCCCATGTCGAGGGGACAACCGGATCATCCACAACCGTCTGCCCCCGGATCTCCCCGAGAGTGTATTCAACTGAGGTTGCGATGAGGTAGGACCTGAGGAACCCAAGGCCGCAGCCCTCAAGTGTGAGAACCTGGGCGAGACTGTCGGGAACTACGACGAAACCGACGAGCGTGTCGGCCGTACTCCCGGCACCCGCTAGCCGGAGAATAAGTGGACCGTTTTCACTCGAACGGCCCCAATGCACTTGAGCCAGCCTGTGGCCAGCCGGGCGGAGAGGCTGGCGATGGAGGCCGGAGTCCGTCGCATAGCGGGCCTTAGGCCAAGTCACCCACGAAACCGCGCCCCCTCCCCCTCCACTACCACCCCGATCCGCCGGGGCTCCTCGCCCGCCGCGCGCAACACCGCCTCCGCCTCCGCGGCCCGTGCCGCCTCGAACACCAGCACCAACCCGTAACCCAGGTTGAACACCCGGCGCATCTCGGCGTCGTCCACCCCACCCTCGCGGCGGATCCACTCGAACAGCGGCGGCAACGGCCACGGCTCGAACTCCACGCCCAGGCCGTCGGGGATCACGCGCGGCACGTTCTCGGTGAACCCGCCGCCGGTGATGTGCGCGATGGCCCGTGGACGCAGCGGGCCCAGGGCGCGGATGGCGCCCGAGTAGGAACGATGGGGGGCCAGCAGCGCGTCCGCGAGGGTCACTCCGGAACCGGGAACCGCTTCATCGAGCGTATGGCCGCCCGCGTCCAACAGCGCGTGCCGCGCCAGCGAATACCCGTTGGTGTGCAACCCGCTGCTGGGCAGGCCCAGGGCCACGTCCCCGGCGCGCACGTCGCGGCCGTCAATCCAGTCGGCCTTGCGCGCCCAGCCCACCATGCAGCCGGCGAAGTCGTAGTCGCCCTCGAAGTACAGCCCCGGCAGTTCCGCGGTTTCCCCGCCCAGGATGGCCACGCCCTCGCGGCGGCAGGCCGCGGCCGCGCCCTCCAGCACCTCGGCCAGCACCTCGGGGTCCAGGCACGCGGCGGCGAAGTAATCCAGGAAGAATATCGGGGTGCCGCCGTTGGCCAGCGTGTCGTCCACGCAGTGGTTCACCAGGTCCTCCCCGATGCCGCGGTGGCGCCCGCACGCGATGGCCAGCTTGATCTTGGTGCCCACGCCGTCCAGGGTGGCGGTCAGCAGCCGCTCCGGATCGCCCGGAAACGGAAACGCCCCGGAGAAGCCTCCGAAGCGTCCCAGGTCCGTGGGCCAGGTGCTGCGCACAAGCTTGCCGATGCGCTCGCGGGCCGCGGCCGCGCGCGCGCGGTCCACTCCCGCGTCCGCGTAGCGCACGGGCTCAGACCGCCTGCGGGATCGCCGCGGCGGCGGGCGGGGAATGGGTCTCGTCCATGGAGACCTTGACGGTCATGGAGCCGGGAATCGGGATCGCCACGGGGGCGGTCACGGGCTGGGGCGGGACCGGCGACACGCGCAGCACCGCGGGGCGGCGGGCCGCGTCGAGCGAAACGAAGGCCTCCTCCGCGGCGCGCGCCAGCGCCTCCTCCTGCGCCTTGAGGTCGGCGCTGACCAGCCGTTCGAAGGTCTCCACCACCTTCCGGTCGAACTGCGTGCCGCTGTTGCGGCGCAGCTCGGCCAGCGCCACCTGGGGGCTGCGCGCCCGCACGTAGGGACGGTCGGAGGTCATGGCGTCGAAGCAGTCGGCCACCGCGAGGATGCGTGCGCCCATGGGGATTTCCTCGCCCCGGAGCCCGTAGGGATAGCCGCGGCCGTCCATGCGCTCGTGGTGCGCGCGCACGAAGTCGGCGGCGGGACGCAGGCTGCGCACCTGCTCGAACAGGCTGGCGCCCATCACCGGGTGCTGGTCCAGCACCGCCTTCTCGTCGCGCGTGAGCACGCCGGGCTTGGCGATCAGCGGGCGCGCCTCGTTGCTGATCTTGCCCAGGTCGTGCATCAGCGCCGCGTATTCCACCATCTCCGCGTCGGCGCTGGAGAGGCGCAGCTCGCGGGCCACCCGCACGCTGTGCGCGGCCACCCGCAGGCTGTGCTCGCGGGTGTAGGTGTCCACCGCATCCAGCATCTTCGAGATGGCGCGCACGAAGTCCTTCAGGTCGGCGCGTGCCTGGAGGTGCGCCATGAATGAATACCGCGCCAGGAACAGCGGGAACACCGCCAGGGTGGCCGCCCACAGACCGCCGGTGAGCGTGAGCAGAGCCAGCAGCACCCCCAGGGGCAGCATGCTCCAGTGCTGCAGCAGGCCCCACCGGAAGTTGTCGTGCCACAGGGCCAGGGGGTTGCGCTTCTGCATCAGCGAGATGACCAGGGACAGGCCGCCGCTGTTCACCGAGAAGTACACCGCCCCGAGCGCCAGCAGCGGCAGGATGGCCCCCGCGAAGCGGGTGGCCCCCACCTGCCCGCCCATGGCCACGTACACGCTGCCGGCCGCGGCGGTGGTGAGCGCATACAGCCCGGCGTTGAAGGCCACCTTGGGGAGCGGCTTCTTGAGCCACAGCCCCTGGTACAGGAGCACGCTGGTGATGTCGGCCCATCCCACCAACAGCGGGCCGTAGCAGAGGATGCCCGCGTAGTCCACCACCCCCGAGACGGTGATGAACCCGCCGGACGGCAGCTCCATCGCGGTGGCCTCGGTGGCCACCAGCATCAGGGTCCAGACCAGGAATGGGCCGAGGGGAGGCGTGGGTGAGTGGCCCGCGAGCAGGGACAGCGCGCCCAGCCCCGCGGTGAGCATGAGGGTGACGCAGATCTTGACCGGCAGGGAGAGAGGTTCGGGACGCATGACAGCCTCGTCAGACCCAGGGGTTGAGGGCCGATTCGAGGTCGCGCGATGCCCGCGCGGCCGCACTTCGGCGTCCATGCGTTCCCTGGAAACCCGTGAAGTCCATCTCACGGCCGGAGGCGGTGCGCGCCGTTCCCTGGCGCGCCTCCGAGCGTTCCGCGCGGCCGTTCCGCCCGCGCGGCCGGGAGCTCACGCTCCCGGGGGATAAAGGACCGAGTCCATCAAGACCGCTCAGATCAGCTGCGTGGCTACCAGCCGGCGCGGTGAAGAGCGAAAAGGATCAGGCCGATGAGGCCGGAGCCTTCGACGATGAACTTGATCATGAGCGCACCTCCTTAAGTGGTGTACTTCCATGCCAGCAGACCTGGTCAGGAAGGGCGCCGCTTCGCTGTTTGAGGCTCCGCTCAGATCTCAATGGACGTCGGTCTCAGCTCGTATTCGATCTTCTCCCGGCCGCGAAACCGGCCCCACGCCCGGTTGAGGGCGTCGAGCGTGGCCGCCACCACGGCCTGGTTGGGCTCGCCTTCCACCGCCGCGGTTCCGTAATACACGCGCTGGCGGCGGCCTTCGAGGCAGGCCACGGCCACCAGGGCCAGGCGCTGCCCGCCGATCTCGACGAACTCGAGCGCCTCGAGGGCGAACTCGGCCTCGCCGTTGATGAGTTTCTTCAGCGCCTCCAGCACCGCGCTCGCGACCAGCCGGGGCGCGCCCAGGCGCGAGTTGGCCCCGGTGGCGGTGCCCAGCACCTCCTGCTCCCCGTAGCCGATCTCCACCTGCGCCTCGGCCCGGTAGCCGAAGGTCATCACGTTCACGCTCTCGAAACGCAGCCTCGCCGGCTCGCCGTCATAGGACGACAGCCGGACCGGCGGGGGTGGTGCGCCCAGGGCGGGCCCGCCGGGGCCGGCTGCCTGGGAATTCGGAAAGTGGTGCAGTCGGGGGCTCAGGATCGCCGGCTCCTGCGGCGGGGCCGGATCCGGGGCCGCGCACTCGTCCGGCATGGGTTCGGGGGCGTCGGCCCGCGATGCCGTCTTGAGCTGCGCGACACTGATGGTCTTGAAATCGACGCGGACTCCCTTGGCCTTCAGCAGCGACTCCACGTCGCGCGAGACCAACCGCGGGGGGCGCGTGCTGGCGGAAACCACGTGCACTTCCGTGATCGAGCGGCCGTTCCAGACGATGGCCACGTCCTCGATTCCCTCGAGGGTGCGAACGTGGTCCTCCGCCTGCGATACCCAGGCCGGCTTATTCGCTTCGAGTTTCAGGGCGTCCTCCTTGACTCAATCACCTGAACCGAGCTGCTGAGTTTGATTATGCGGGGGCGAGGATATCACGCGGGGAAAGCGAGTCAAGAAACTACTGCGACTCCCCCGGAAGCCGTGGAACGTCAACAGGTTGAGGCGTCGCTCTCAGGAAGGCCGGGAAGGATGGCGAAAGAAGTTTTCCACAACCCGGGCGCGACGCTAGATCAGCCCGTCCATGGCCGGCAGGTCGGTGATCTGGCGCAGGCGGCGGATGCGCTCGCGCATCAGGTCCGGATTGGCGCGCAGCAGCGCGCGCAGGCTGAAGTCCTCGATGGTGAACGAGGCCATCACCGTGCCCATGATCATGGCCTGCCGGTAGGCATCGCGGTCCGCCTGGCCGCAGCGGGACAGCCAGCCCACGAAGCCGCCGGCGAAGGTGTCCCCCGCGCCGGTGGGGTCCACCACGCGCTCCACCGGGTAGCCCGGCATGAGGAAGAGGTCGTCGGGGGTGCGCAGCAGCGAGCCGTGCTCGCCCTGCTTGATGACCACCACCTGGGGCCCGTAGCCGGCGATGATCTCGCAGGCGCGCAGGATGTGCTTTTCCCCGGTGAGCGCGCGCGCCTCCTGGTTGTTCATGATCACCACGTTCACTTCGCGCAGGGTGGCCAGCAGCTCGGGCCGCTTGCCCTCGATCCAGTAGTTCATGGTGTCCAGCACCCGCGCGCCGCGCGTCTGGCGCAGCACCTCCAGTTGCAGGACCGGGTCGATGTTGGCCAGGAACACGTATTCCGCGGAGCGGTAGCTCTCCGGCAGCCGCGGGTGGAAGTTCTCGAACACCCCCAGCTCGGTGGCCAGGCTGAACGCCTGGTCCGGGTCGTCCCCGTAGCGACCGCTCCAGTGGAAGGTCTTCCCCGGCACCACCTCGAGTCCCTCGATGCCCACGCCGCGCTCGCGGAACAGGTCCATGTACTCGCCCGGGAAGTCCTCGCCCACCACGGCGACCAGGTTCACCGGCGAGAAGTGCCGCGCGGTCACCGAGAAGTACGAGGCCGAGCCGCCCAGCACGCCGCGCACGGCGCCGTGCGGGGTCTGCACGTTGTCCAGGCCGATCGAGCCCACGACAAGGATGCCCATGGTCGCTCCGCCCCCTACATCTGTTCCGGCGCCGAGACGCCGATCAGGCCCAGTCCGTTGGCCATCACCAGCCGAACGCCCTGCACCAGCTGCAGGCGCGCCGCCGAGAGCGCGGCGTTGTCCGGGTCCACCACCCGGTGCCGGTGATAGAAGGGATGGAAGGACTGGGCCACGCTCATCAGGTACATGGGAATGCGCTGCGGCTCGCGCGCGCGGACGGCGGACTCCACCGCCAGCGGCAGGCGCATCAGCGTCTTGATCAGCTCCATCTCCTCGGGCTGGCCCAGCAGGGACAGGTCCGCGCGGGCAGGGTCCACCCGGTTCTCGCGCGCGTTGCGCTCCACGCTGCAGGCGCGGGCGTGGGCATACTGCACGTAGAACACCGGGTTCTTGTCCGATTCTTCGCGGGCCAGCGCCAGGTCGAAATCCAGGTGCGTGTTCACGCTGCGCATCAGGAACGAGAAGCGCGCCACGTCGCGGCCCACCTCGTCCACCAGCTCGCGCAGCGTCACCAGCTTCCCGGCCCGCTTGCTCATCTCCACGGCCTGGCCGCCCATCATGAGGTTCACCTGCTGCACCAGCAGGACCTCGATCCAGTCCTCGGGATAGCCCAGCGCCTTCATGGCCGCCTTGAGCCGCGGCACGGCACCGTGGTGGTCCGGGCCAAACAGGTCGATGGCGCGCGCGAAGCCGCGCTCGTGCTTGTCGCGGTGATAGGCGGTGTCGGCCAGGAAGTAGGTGGTCTCGCCCGTCTTCTTCACCACCACGCGGTCCTTGTCGTCGCCGAAGTCGGTGGAGCGGAACCACAGGGCCCCGGCCTCCGCCTCCTTCTCCTCCGCACCGACGTAGATGAAGCCCCGGGCCCTGAGGTCCTCGAGCGCCTCCGTCACGCGCCCGGCCTGGTGCAGCTCGGTCTCGTGGAAGAAGCGGTCGAAGCGCACGCCGAAGCTCTCGAGGTCCGCCTGCTGGCCCGCGAGAATGCGCGTGAGCGCGTAGCGGGTGCAGGCCTCGGCCGCGTCCGCCCGCGCGAGCATCTCCGCGCGGGCTTCCGGGCCCATGGCTTGGGCCATCTCCTTGAGGTACTCGCCGTGGTAGCCGTTCTCGGGGATCACGAGCGCTTCGCCCCCGGCCTCGCGGATGCGCGCCAGCAGCGACTCGCCCAGCTTGCGCACCTGGTTGCCGGCGTCGTTGACGTAGTACTCGGTCCGGGCCTCGAAGCCGCACGCGCGGAACAGGCGCGCCAGCGAGTCGCCCACCGAGGCGGCGCGCGCGCTCACCACGTTGAGCGGACCCGTGGGGTTGGCGCTGACGAATTCGAGGAGCACCTTCTCGCCCGCGCCCCAGTCGGACCGCCCGAATCCGGCGCCGGCCTCCAGGATCTCGGCCAGGCTGCGGCGCACCACGTCGGGGTGGTAGGCGAAGTTGATGAAGCCGGGCCCCGCGATGCTGACCCCGGCGATGAGCGCGGGGTCCAGCCGCGCCCGCAGTTCCGTCACCACCGCCTCGGCCACCGCGCGAGGATTGCCCTTGCCGGCCGCCCGGCCCTTCGAGGCGAGCTGCATGGCCACGTTGGTGGCCAGGTCGCCGTGGGCGCGGTCCTTGGGGGTCTCGAGCAGCACCGGGCCGGGGTCTCCGAGGCCCGCGGCCGCGACGGCGCTACGGACGGCTTCGGTCAGGTACGACGAAATCAAGTGGGATCCTCTCCGCGTCGCCCCACAGCCTCTCCAGGAGGTAGAACTCGCGGGTCTTGGGATGGAACACGTGCACCACGACGTTGACGTAGTCGAGCAGGATCCAGCGCTCCGCCGAATA
Organism: Candidatus Eisenbacteria bacterium; assembly: GCA_016235265.1. Taxonomy (NCBI): domain Bacteria; phylum Candidatus Eiseniibacteriota; species Candidatus Eiseniibacteriota bacterium. The sequence goes on along the minus strand of JACRLI010000002.1, from coordinate 81,568 downwards.
GCCCTCGCTGTGCCACGGCCGCTGCCCGTGGCCGCGCATCGTGTCCTCCACGTGCTCCGCGAGGGCCTTCACGTGCGGCGCGGACGCGCCGCTGGCCACGACGAAGAAGTCCGTGACCGCCCCCAGCTTGCGGAGGTCCAGGACCTGGATGTCCTCGGCCTTCTTCTCGAAGAGCAGGCGGGCGCAGCGTTCTGCGAACTGGCGTGAGGTCATGGATCAGAGCGCCCGGCTGACGACGTAGCCGGCCGCGTCGTGCAGCGCCTGGCGCGCGTCGGAGACCGGAAACGCGTCGAGCAGGGAGCGGGCGTGCCCGGCGTGGACCGAGGCGAGGTCGCGCGAGTAGCGCTCGCCGCCGCGGCGGCGGACCCAGTCCACCATGGCGTCCCAGTCGCCGTTCACCCGCTCGGGGTGCTCGAGAAGATCGGAGTAGTGCGCGCGCTCCTCGGGCGGGGAGTTGCGCAGGGCGGCGATGTAGGGCAGCGTGACCTTGCCCTCCTTGAGGTCGTTGCCGCGGTCCTTGCCGATGACGCTCTCCTCTCCGACGATGTCAATGAGGTCGTCCGCGATCTGGAAGGCCAGCCCCAGGGAGCGCCCGAAGTCGCGGAACCGCTCCGCCTCCCCCTCGCCGATCCCCAGGTAGGCCCCGATCTCGCACGCCGCCTGGAACAGGACCCCGGTCTTGCCGTCGATCATGCCCAGGTACTCCTGCTCCGTGGTGGTGACCTTGTGCTTGAGGTCCATTTCCAGCAGCTCCGCGGTGCTCATGCGGTGCGTGGCCTGGGCCAGGATGTCGATCAGCGGGTACAGCTTGCGCTCCGCGAGGATCGCGAACGCCTTGGAGTACACGAAGTCTCCCATCAGGATGGAGACCGAGTGGTTGAAGGCGCGGTTCACGGTGGGGCGTCCGCGGCGCAGGTTGCTGCCGTCCACCGAGTCGTCGTGGATCAACGTCGCCGTGTGGATCAACTCCACCACCGTGGCCGCCAGCACCGCCAGGTCCTGGTTTCGGCCACCCAGCCGCGAGACCAGCAGCAGCAGGGTGGGCCGCAGCTGCTTGCCCCCGCCGCCGAGGACGTGCTCCCCCACCTGCCGGATGAGCTCCACGTTGGAGTCCCGCAGCTGCTTCAGGTGGGCATTCATGGCGTCCAGCTCGGCGCGCACGGGCGCCTGGAGGGAGGCCAGAGAAATCGAGCTCAAGCGTGAAACTCCCACTGCCGGGGCCGGGCGGAGCCGGGTGACAGGCCGAGGATGGAAACCACAGGGGAACACCGGAACCGGCTAACGGTACCAGACTCGGGGGGGAGGGTCAACGCAAAGGGGCCGGAGCGTTTAGGTGGCGCGTCGAGGTTCGAACAGGCGCTAGAATGGGATGCATGGACGCTTCCCGACTCGAGATCACCCCCGGACGGCCGCTGCCCATGGCCGAGGTGGAGCTGCGCACCTCCCGCTCGGGCGGCCCCGGCGGACAGCACGTGAACAAGGTGGAGACCCGGGTGGAGGCCCGCTGGAACGTGGACTCCTCCCCCGCCCTTGCCGACGCCGAGCGGGCCCGCGTGCGGGCCCGCCTGGCCCATCGAATTCACGCCGACGGCACCCTGCGCGCGGTGAGCAGCCGTCACCGCTCCCAATCGGCCAATCGCGAGGCCGCCTGCCGGCGCCTCGCCGAACTGGTGGCGGACGCCCTACGTCCGCGCAAGTCGCGCCGCCCCACCCGGCCCACTCGGGCCTCGAAGGAACGCCGGTTGGAGGAGAAGCGCCGCGCGTCGGAGCGAAAGCGGGAACGCCAGACGGAGAACTAGCGGAGGACGCCGAACGCGGATGCCACGGCCGTGCGTCGGATCGGGCCAGCCGGGTTCGTTCGCAGCGAAGTTGGAGGGCGCTGTACTTCTCTTGCGCCCGACCTGAGCAGCGAACGAACCCGGCTGGCCCGATCCGACGCGCGGCAGACGGCACCGGTGGATCCTCAGGCCCGCGCTACAGCTCGGTGTCCGAATCCATGTCGCCCGAGCGCACCGCGAGGTCGCGGTACGCCGCCGAGAACGCCCCGGCCACGATTCCCTGCGTGACCAGCGAGCCGACCAGGCAGGCCAGCACTCCCGCGAAGGCGATCGCCACCAGGACCAGGATCAGCCCCAGCAGTCTCCAACGGTGCCCGTCCACCAGGTGCCAGCTGGTGCGCATGGCGTCCATGGCGTTCATCTCGCGATCCGCGACGAGTACGGGCGCGAACATCCAGCCCAGCAGCAGGTACAGGTACACCCCGACGGCGAAGGGCGTGGCGATGAGCATGTACACCACCACCAGGGCCTGCGCCAGCGCCCCGGTGGCGGACAGGAAGCGTCCCGGGAGCAGGACCAGCAGGAACACCGGCGCCGCCATCAGGCCCATGAGCGCCAGCGCGGCTACGAGCCACGCGCCGCGCGCGTACGCCTGCAGGAACTTCATCGCCGGCGGGTGCGCGCCGCGCTGGAGCGAGAGGGCGTAGAGGTTGCCGCCCACGTGGAGCGGCAGCAGCGAGATCGTGAGCGCAAGGCTCAGGAGCGTGGTCGTCATCACGGAACCGGTCTCCCCCGGGGAGACGCTTCCCCCCACCCAGCCCTGGCTGTAGCGGTAGATCTCCAGCGCCGCACTGGGCAGGAGCATCGCCAGCGCCCACAGGATCCACGGCAGCGGACGCGCCCGGAACGTCTGCCACCCCTGCCCGACCCACCTTGCGATGCTCAGTTGCTCTCCCGCCACGTACCCGGCGGGCCAGGCCGGAGGCGGCGCAAGCCCTGGCCAGGGCGATACGGGAGCCACGGCAACCTGCGGGTGCTCCGGCAGGCGCTGCGCGGGATCCACGGCGGGTTGCGGGTATTCGGGCAGGTGCTGCGCGGGGGGCATGGGTGTCGGCGCGTAACCGGGCGGATACGGCGAGGGAGGCAGTTCGCGCTCCGGGGCGGGCGGCAATTCCGTCGGCGCGTGACAGGCGGGGCACTCGGCTGCTCCCGGCGGCAGCTCCTGGCCACAGAGGCGACAGGTCATGGCAACGGACTATGGAGGCGCGGGGGCAGGCCGTCAACAGCGGGGCCCCGGGGGGTGATCCCCGGGGCCCGTGACTTCAGGCTGCCTTTGGAACGACGGCCGCGGCCGCCGGCGCCAGCCCGGCGGTCACGGCTCCAATCGCTTCAGCACTCGCTGTGGCCGCAGAAGTGACACTTGCGGCAGCCCTCCTCGTACACGAACGTGGCCTGCCCGCACGACGGGCACAGGTCGCCGGGGTGGCGGTGCGCCTCCAGCGCGACCGGAGCCTCCACCGTGGCCGTCGCGGTGGCCTGCGCCAGCGCGGCGTCGGCCTCCAGCGAGTGGGTGTCGGCCACCGGCTGGGTGTGCGTGAGTCCCAGGTGGGTGCCCAGCACGCGCGCCACGGCGTCGGGCAGCGAGCGCACCCGGTCGGGCCCGAAGCCCATCGAGTGCCCGCCGCCGATGCCGGCCATCTGGTCCACGATCTCCTTCATCCGCTCGCTGGGGGTCATCGGGGAAGGCAGGCGCAGCGCCAGCGAGATGAGCCGGCCGAGCGCCTCGGCCACCGCCTGCGTCTCGGTGCCCGCCTTGCCCACGTTCACGAACACCTCGAGCGGCTCCTCGGAGCCGTTGCGGTTCACGGTCAGGAACGCGGTGCCCAGGGGTGTGCGCGTGCGGTAGGTGGCGCCGATGGCCACCGCCGGGCGCGGCTTCACGTGCGTGGGCAGCCCCGCGCCGGCCTTGACCGCCGGCACCGGCGCCTCCTTCTCGCTGGCCCCCGCCCTGTGGTCCGGCGAGGTGCCCACGTGGAGCACCTGCTGGCCCTTGCAGCCGTCGCGGAACACCGTGATCCCCAGGCAGCCGGTGTCCCAGGCGAGCTGGTAGGCGGCGGCGATGTCGTCGGGCTTGGCGGTGTGGGGCAGGTTGACGGTCTTGGACACGCCGTTGTCAGTGTGCTTCTGGAAGGCGGCCTGCATCCGCACGTGCCACTTCGGGGCCACTTCGTGGGCGGTCACGAACACGCGGCGGACGTCCTCGGGCACCTCGGCCAGCCCGTGCACGGTGCCCTGGCGGGCGATCCGCTCCATCAGCTCATCCGAGAAGAAGTTCCGCTCGCGGGCCACGCGCTCCAGGTGCGGGTTCACGAACGTCAGGTGCCGCTCACCCACGATGTGCGAGTAGGCCAGCGCGAACACCGGCTCGATCCCCGAGGAGCAGCCCGCCAGGATGGATATCGTCCCGGTGGGCGCGATGGTGGTCACGGTGGAGTTGCGCAGCTGACGGCTGCGCTTGTAGATGCTGCGGACCCAGTTGGGGAAGGGCCCGCGCTCGAGCGCCAGCGCCTCGCTGGCCTCATGCCCCACCTTCTGGATGAAGTCCATGACGCGGTCGGCCAGCTCCAGGGCCTGGGGGCTGTCGTAGGGGATGCCGAACATCAGCAACATGTCCGCCACACCCATCACGCCCAGGCCGATGCGCCGGTTGTCCTTCACGCTGCGGTCGATCTCGGGCAGCGGGTAGGGGTTCATCTCGATCACGTCGTCGAGGAAGCGCACCGCCACGCGGATGGTGTCGTCCATGGCGGCCCAGTCCAGGTCCGCGCCGCGCGGCGTCTGCACCACGAATTCCGCCAGGTTGAGCGAACCCAGGTTGCAGGCCTCGTTGGGCAGCAGCGGCTGCTCGCCGCAGGGGTTGGTGGCCTCCACGCGCCCCACCTCGGGCGTGGGGTTGGCCGGGCCGGCGTTCACCCGGTCGATGAACACCAGGCCGGGATCCCCGGTGCGCCAGGCGCAGTCCACGATCTTGCGGAACACCTCGCGCGCCGGCAGCCGGCCGGTCACCTGGCCGCTGTGCGGCTCGAGGAGCTCGTATTCTTCCCCCGCGGTCAGGGCGTCCATGAAGGCGTCGGTGATCGCCACGCTGATGTTGAAGTTGGTGATCCCGCCGTCCAGCTTGCACCCGATGAACTCGAGGATGTCCGGGTGGTCCACCTGCAGGATGCCCATGTTGGCGCCCCGGCGGGTGCCCCCCTGCTTGACCGCCTCGGTGGCGGCGTTGAACACCCGGAGGAAGCTGACCGGCCCGCTGGCGCGGCCGCCGGTGGACTTCACGATGCTGTTCTTGCTGCGGAGACGCGAGAAAGAGAACCCGGTCCCGCCGCCGGACTGGTGGATCAGGGCGGCGCGCTTGATGGCATCAAATATGCCTTCGAGCGAATCGTCCACGGGGAGCACGTAGCAGGCCGAGAACTGCAGGCCGTTGTCCTTGCCCGCGTTCATGAGCGTCGGGGAGTTGGGGACGAACCGCCGGTCCACCATGATGTCGTAGAACCGGTGGGCCGTCTCCAGCGCCTGTTCCGGGGAGCGACCGTAACGCGTCTCTCCACCGGCGATTGCGGCCGATACGCGCCAGCACATCTCTTCGGGGGTTTCCTGGGTGCCGTCGGGTCGCCGGATCAGGTAGCGCTCGCGGAGGACGCGAAGGGCTGACTCGGTCCACTGGCCCGTTCGTAGCGGCCGAGCGGGTTCCATCATGGAAGTGCCTCCTTACGCCCGGGAGCTCGCGGGATCCCGGTGGGCGTCCATGCCGTCCCGGCCCCCTTCCTTGGGGCGGGAAGCAGATGTGGAAAACTTTCGAATCGAGAGGAGTTTTCAACCGGCCTGCTGAGGTCGTCGGAAGCCCCACGCGGGGCTTCGGTGAGGCCCCAAATTACGCTTCGCGACGGCCGCGTCAAGAAAATTTTCGGAGGCCGGAAACGCTCAAGCCTGGCGCAGTTTTTCCGCGTTCTCGCGCAGCACGCGCTCGAGCTCGATGGCGGTGTTGCGGGAGGGCTCCTCCAGCACCGCTTCCAGGAGGAACTCCTGCGCCGCGCCCACGCGCGGTCCGGGCCCGATTCCAAGCAGGCGCATGATCTCCGCGCCGTCCAGCGCGAGGTCGTGCGGGCTCAGCGCGGTGTCACGCTCGAGCAGCGCTTCGATGCGGGCGTGCAGCTCCTCGAGGTAGTGCGGGAAGCCCTGCTTCAAGCCGTTGCCGAGCATGTCGGCGATGCGCAGGTCGAACAGGTCGGCCAGGTTCTCGCGCCCCACGCGGCGCACGAAGCGGCGCAGCGCGGCGTCGGTCCACTCGGCGCGGTAGTCGAACATGTGCTCGCGCACCAGGTGCACGATGGTCTCGCGCTCGGCGTTGCCGAAGCGCAGCCTCCGGAGCAGCGCGTCGGCCATCTCCGCGCCCTCCGCCTGGTGGTTGTGGAATGTGCCCTCCCCGTCGCGAAGCTGCTTGGTGCCGGGCTTGCCGATGTCGTGCAGCAGCGCCGCCCAGCGCACCCGCGCCTTGGCCCGGGGGGCGTTCTCCAGGGTGGCCAGGCTGTGTCCATACACGTCGAAGGCGTGAAAGCGGTTCTGGTACACGTCGCGGCAGGCGGCCAGCTCGGGCAGCACGTCCTCCAGCAGCCCGCTCCGCTCCAGCACCGCGAACCCGCGTCGCGCGCGCTCGGCCACCACCAGCTTCTTCAGCTCGTCGCGCACCCGTTCCACCGCGACGCGGGCCACCGAGGGCCGCGCCGGCCCGATGGCCTCCAGCGTGGCCTCGTCCAGCGCGAAGTCCAGCTGCGCAGCAAATCGCGCCGCGCGCAGCGGGCGCAGGCCATCCTCGCGGAACCGTTCGGCGGGATCGCCCACCGCGCGCAGCAGCTTGGCCTGCAGGTCGGCCCAGCCTCCCTCGGGATCCACGAAGCGCGACTGCAGCGGATCGTAGGCCATGGCGTTCACGGTGAAGTCGCGGCGCGCCAGGTCGTCCTCGATGCTGGAGACGAACTTCACCCCGTCGGGGTGGCGGGCGTCGGAATAGCCCCACTCGTGGCGGAAGGTGGTCACCTCGATCAGCCTCTCGCCGTCGCGCACCCCCACGGTGCCGTGCACGATGCCCACCTGGAGGGCGTCGGGAAACAGCGCCAGCACCTCGTCGGGCGGGGCGTCGGTGGCCACGTCCCAGTCGTCGGGCGCACCGCGGCCCAGGAGCACGTCGCGGAGCACGCCGCCGACCACGTAGCCCTGGCGGCCGCGCTCCTGGAGCGCGCGAAGCACCTCCAGCACCCGCCCGGGCAGCCGGCCCGGCAGCTCGCGGGCCAGGATCTCGCGCGGGCTGAGCCGCTCCGGGGGACGGGAGCGGCGCAGCCGGTCGCGCTCCGAGGGCTCCAGCTCGCTGGGCGGCTCCACGTGGATGGCCACGTGCACGTCGCCCAGCGCCTCGCGGATGTCGTGCTCCAGGTGATCGCAGAAGGCGTGCGCCTGCTCCACCGTCTGGTCGCCGGTGACCACCAGGTGGATCTCGAAGAGGCTGCGCCGCCCCACGCGCCGGGAGCGCAGGTCGTGGTAGCTCAGGAACTGCGGCATGTGGTCGTCGAGGATGCGCCGCACCATCGCTTCCTCCTGGGGCAGGCTGCGGTCCAGCAGCTCCTCCACCGAGGCCTGCATCGCCCCCCAGCCGGCGTGGACCACGAATCCGCCGACCACGAAGCCGGCAGCGGCGTCCAGGCGCGGGTCCCGCGTGAAGTACACCAGCACCAGCCCCGCCAGTACGCCGATGGAGGAGATCACGTCGCCCTTCAGGTGCGCCGCGTCCACTTCCAGGGCCAGCGAACGCTCACGCCGGGCCACCCGGAACAGGTGCCGGGAGACAAAGGTGTTGACCACGATGGAGAGCACGATGGCCGCGAGTCCCGAACCGAGGCTGCGCAATGGTTCGGGATGCACCCACTTGTAGAGGGCCTCCTTCCAGATCAGCCCGGCCGCCAGCAGGATCAGGATGCCTTCGAGCAGCCCCGAGAGACTCTCCCACTTCCCGTGCCCGTAGCGATAGCGCGCGTCGGCGGGGGCCTCGGCCTTGCGCACTGCCACGAAGGCGATGCCGGAGGCCAGCAGGTCCACGCCGGAGTGCACCGCCTCGGAGAGGAGACCCACGGATCCGGTGAGCGAGGCGGCGACCAGCTTGGCGGACGTGAGGGTGAGGTTGCTGAGAACCGAGAGCCCCGCCGCGCCCCTGCGGGTCTGAAGGACTTTCACAACCGGGGTCCGAAGAACTTCTGGTACTCCACCCAGGCGCAGCGGTCCATGACCACGTCGAGGCCGGCCTCGCGCGCCTTGCGCGCGGCCGCGGGATGGCGGACCCCCACCTGCATCCACACCGCGCGGGCACCGGCCCGGATGGCGTCGTCCACCACCGGCTCCACGAATTGCGAGCGGCGGAACACCAGCACCAGGTCCACGGTGCCGGGGACGTCCAGGAGCGAGGCGTAGCTGCGCTCCCCCAGCGCGGTCTTCACCGCGGGATTCACCGGGATCACCCGGTAGCCCGCGAGTTGGAGGTTGCGGGCCACGTAGTGGCTGGGGCGCTCCGGGGAATTCGAAAGACCCACCACGGCGAGCGTCCGGCTGCGCCGCAGCACGTTGCGCAGCAGTTCCTCGGGAGGCTCGGGATTTCGGATGGGAGACATTCCACCTCGTTCGCCGCCCGCGCCGGCCTTCGGGGGGCCGGGCGGATCGGGCGTGCTATGCTGGCCCCATGCGCCAGCGGACGATGTTCCTGATGCTCGCGGCCTGCTTCGCGCTGTCGGTCGGGCCCCCGGCCGGTCCCCCGCCCTCGCGGGCGGCCAGCGTGGCGGACTCCGTGGCGACCGGTCCGGGTGACCCCGGAGCGGCCGGTCCATCGGACTCCATGGCGGCCGGTCCGGCGCCTTCCGCGCCCTTGGAACCGCCGCCCCGCCGATTCTGGGTGCCGCGCTCCGGGGAGGGGACCCTGCTGGACCCCGATCGCAGGATGCACGCCGCGGCGACGTTCAATATAGCACTCGACCTGCGGCTGGCGGGCGCCTCCCCCGCGGCCTCGCTCATGGGAGCGGCCACGGCCGGGGTGCTCAAGGAGCTCCACGACAGCCTGCTGCGTCCTGCGGGTGCCGGACAGGGCGCCAGCCGCCTGGATCTCGCCTCGGATGCGGTGGGGCTCGCCGTGGCCGCGCTGGTGCTGCACCTGGTGACCCGCTAGCCGGTGGTTCGCGCCCGCCGCCGCCCGGCGCGCGCGGCCCCCGGTTACCTCCTGTGCCAGCCCGTGGGCAGCGGGTTGGGCGGCGTGGTCCCGGTGGTGTCCGTCGAGGCCGGCCCCAGCGCCTTCGCCAGCATGTAGACCAGGCCCACCCCCACGCCCAGCGCCGCCACCGTCCCCAGCAGGTTGGCGCGGCGCATCTCCACCCGGACCACGTCGGAGAATGGGATCCGGACCGTCTCCACATCCTCCACCGCGTCCAGGTGGCCGTCGCGGGTCACGATGTTGCGCATCACGTCCACGCGGCCCACGAACCGCGAACTGTCGACCGCCACGTCGGGCAGCTCGTAGACGCGGCCGTCGCGGGTGTGGATCATCGCGGTGCCTTTGCGGTTGGGCGCATCGGTGTACTCGGCGGGCGCGAGCCGGACCAAGGTGGAGCATCCCTGGAGAGCCAGCAGCGCCATGGCCGCCGCGCACGCAAGGCCGGCGCCGCGGCGCCGGGGCATGTGGAATGTCCTCATGGCGGCATGGTAGGCCCGCCGGTATGCGAGGGCAAGGGGTGCGTCCGTGAGGTGCCTCCGTGCGGCGTGTCCGTGCGGCTGGCTTGCGGCGGGGCGTCCCTTCAGCGGGGCATCCTTTCATTGCGGCCACCCGCGTCCATTCCATATACTGCGGCGAGACCCGCCGTGGCGCGACGTCGCGCCGCCCCATCGTCCTGGACTCGAACGCGCACCCGGAGGTCCCGCATGGCCGGCAACGCGTTGCGCCCCGACTTCGACACGCGAAACCTCGCCTCCCTCCTCGCGGCCCTGGTCCGCTTCCGCAGCGATCGCCCCGAGGACCGCCGGCCCATCGCCGACTGGACCGCCGACATGCTCCGCGGCCTGGGCGGCCGCACCCGCGTGCTCGGTCCGCCGGACGGCCCGGTGGTGCTCTCCACCTTCGGCCGCGGCGGCGTGCTGTTCTCGGGTCACATCGACACCGTCCCCGCCACCGGGGAGTGGAAGACGAAGCCCGGTCAGTGCCGCGGCTCGCGCCTGTACGGACGCGGCAGCGCCGACATGAAGGGCGGGGTGGCCGCCATCCTCGCGGCCGCCTCGCAGCTGGCCGGCCGGGTCCCGTTCTCCGTGATCCTCACCACCGACGAGGAGACCGGCATGAAGGGCGCCGTCGCCGTGCTCAAGGCCCCCGCGCTGCGCGCCGCCTCGGCGGTGGTGGTGGCCGAGCCCACGGGACTGCGCGTGGGTTTCGCGGAGAAGGCGGTTCACCAGTTCCTGCTGACCACCTCCGGCCGCAGCGCCCACGCCAGCATGCCCTGGACCGGCGTTTCCGCCACCGAGCGAATGCTCGCCCTGCTGGCGGCGCTCCGCGCCGCGTTTCCCTCCAGCGACCGCGGCGGCGTGACCTTCAACGTGGGCCGCATCGAGGGCGGCACCCGGCCCAACCTCGTGGCCGACCGCTGCGTGGCGCTGCTCGACTTCCGGGTCCCGGGCGCTCTCAAGCCGGCGCCCCACGAGGCCCGGGTGCGGGCCCGGCTGAAGCGCGCGCGCGTACCGCACCGGCTCGAGCGGCTCCACTTCGTGACGGCCCTGGCCCAGGATCCGCGCCACCCGGCGCTGCGGCTCTTCGAGACCGTGGCCGCCCGCCCGCGCGGCATCATCTACTTCGCCACCGAGGCGGCGGTGTTCGCGGCGCTGCACAAGCCGGTGGTGATCTTCGGCCCCGGTGCCCAGGAGAGCTGCCACACCAACGACGAGTGGGTCTCGATGCGCGAGGTGGCCGCCGCCGCCCGGGTGTACCGCGACTACGGCCTGGTGATGGGGGACCCGCGGTGAGCACCCGCTGGAGCCTCAATCCCCGTGCCCGCCTGAAGGGCCTGCTGCTCTTCCTGGCCGTCATGGGCCCGGGGATCATCACCGCCAACGTGGACAACGACGCCGGCGGCATCACCACCTACTCGCTGGCCGGCGCGCACTTCGGCTACCTGCTGCTGTGGACGTTCCTGCCGATGACCGTGGCCCTGATCGTGATCCAGGAGATGTGCGCGCGCATGGGCGTGGTGACCGGCAAGGGGCTGGCGGACCTGATCCGGGAGCAATTCGGGGTGCGGCTCTCGTTCGTGGTGATGCTGCTGCTGCTGGCCGCCAACCTGGGCAACATCATGGCCGAGTTCGCGGGCATCGCCTCGGCGCTGGAGATCTTCGGCATCAGCCGCTACATCGCCATCCCGCTGATCGCCTTCGGGGTGTGGCGGCTGGTGGTGAAGGGCACCTACCGGATCGTGGAAAAGGTGTTCCTGTTTGCGTGCCTGATCTACATCTCCTACATCATCTCGGGGATCATGGCCCACCCGCCGTGGGGCGAGGTGCTCAAGCGCGCGGTGGTGCCCACGCTGCGCTGGGATCCCGCATTCCTGAGCATGACCATCGGCGTGGTGGGGACCACCATCGCGCCGTGGATGCAGTTCTACCAGCAGGCCGCCGTGGTGGACAAGGGCATCAGCGTGGACCAGTACCACGCCTCGCGCATGGACACCATCGTGGGCATGGTCAGCGCCGTGGTGGTGGTCTTCTTCATCACGATTTCGTGCGCCGCCACGCTGAACGTGCACGGGGTGCGCATCCGGGACGCCGCGGACGCGGCCCGGGCGCTGGAGCCGCTGGCGGGCGTCTACGCCGGCAAGCTCTTCGCCATCGGGCTGCTGAACGCCTCGATCTTCGCCGCCTCGATCCTGCCGCTGTCCACCGCCTACTCGGTGTGCGAGTCGTTTGGCTGGGAGACCGGCGTGGACCGCCGGTTCATGGAGGCGCCGCAGTTCTTCGGTCTGTACACCTTCCTGATCGCGGTGGGCGCGGGCGTGATCCTGCTTCCCCGCTTCCCGCTGCTGAAGGTGATGTTCTTCTCCCAGGTCGCCAACGGCATGCTGCTTCCGGTCATCCTGGTGTTCATGCTCAAGCTGATCAACGACCGCGGACTGATGGGCGACTACGTGAACAGCCGCTTCTTCAACGTGGTGGCCGGGGTGACCACGGTGGTGATGGTGGCCCTGACGCTGGCGCTGGTGGCCTCGCAGATCTTCGGGTGGGGCGCCTGAATCACCACTTCCGCGCGAGCTGCCCGATGAGCGCCGCCAGCGCGTCCACGTCGCGCAGGTCGATCACTTCCGCATTGCTGTGGGAGTAGCGCAGGGGCCAGCCGATGGGCACGTCCACCGCCCCCTCCGTCACGTATCGGGCGCCGTCGTTGCCGCCGTTGGTCATCCCCAGCTGCGCCGGGATGCGGGCCTCGCGGGCCAGGCGGAGCACGCGGTTCACCGCGCCGGCCGGGGCGATCACGCTGGTGTCGATGGCGCGGACCACGCAGCCCTCCCCCAGCGGCGCGTACGCGAAGCGCGGGTTTTCCAGCGGGGTGTCCGAGGAGACGAAGGTGTCCACGGCGAAGCACACGCTGCCCGGGTCGGCCTTGGCGGCGAAGTCCGCACCGTACAGTCCCAGTTCCTCCTCGGTGGAGAAGACGAACTTCACCTTCCGCTTGAGGTTCGCCCCCTGCAGCTCCTGCAGGGCCAGCAGCAGCGCGGCGCAGCCGACGCGATCGTCGAGAGAGCGCGCGGAGGCGCCGAACGCGCCCAGCCGGTCGTAGCGCTTGGTCACCGTGACCGGGTCCCCCGCCTTGACCCCCAGCGCCGCGGTGGCCGCCCAGGAATCGGTGCCGAAATCCAGCCGCAGTTCCTCCGGGGTGATGGCCTCCTTGTCCGCGCGCGGCTCGAGCCAGCTTGCGCGCGGGGCCACCACCGCGTTCACCGGGCCCGCGGAGGTGCCCACCACCACGGCGTGCCCTTCGAGCAGGAAGTCGTAGAATCCGCCGCGTTTCACCAGGGTGGCGCGGCCGTCGGCTTCCAGGCCCTTCACCTCGTAACCGATCTCGTCCTGGTGCGCGATGAAGGTGATGCCCGTGGGGCCGGGGCCCAGCTCCACGATCACGTTTCCGTGGCCGTCCACCGTGCCCTGCAGGCCCACCGGCAGCAGGGACTGGATACGTTTCGCCAGGGGCGCCTCGTGCCCGGAGACGGCCTGCACCTCGCACATCCGCTGCAGGGCCAGGCTGACGTCGCGCAGGCGCGACTGGGTCACTTCGCGCTGTGCGTGCGCCGGCGCGACGCACAGTACGGCCGCCACGACGAGCATTCCGGCCGTGAGCCTCATGGTGCCTCCATCAGCCTGCGCAGGAATGCCGCCAGCGCCTCGACGTCGGCGCCGTCCACCAGTTCCGAGGGGGTGCGGGCGTAGCGCACCGGCAGGCCGAGCACCGCGACGCGCGCCCGGTCCAGCGGGTCGAGGCCCGCGCGATCGGGCGCGAAGGCCGGCCCCTGGCGCTGCACGCCCTTGCCGCCCAGCTTGAGCAGTACCGCGGGGAGCGCGGAGTCCAGCCCGCGCAGCGAGTCCGCCTGCACCGCCGGGCCCAGCCCCAGCCTCGCCTTCGGGAAGCCTCCCAGCAGGTACAACTCGGTGGGCTGGTAGCGGCGCACCAGCCGGCGCAGTCCGCGCCCGCCCGGCTGCGCCTGGGCGGTGAAAGCCACCACCCAGCGGCCGCGCGTGGCGGGCCGCTCGCCCATGAGGGCGCGCAGCAGCGCCACCGCCTCGGCGCGCGCCTCGTACGACGGCCCGGCGGCCCGCTCGCCCGCGAGGCGCGTGAAGCGCTCCACCAGGGTGACCGGATCGAGGACGCGCACGCCGGCGCGCCCGGCCTCGGTGCGGGTGTGGAAGCCCGCGTCCAGCCACAAGTCGTTCGCCCCGAGCGGCTCCCCCGCCGGCCCCCGACGCAGGTGCGTGGAAGGTGCCGCGCTTACCGCCGGCAGCGGGCCGCGCGAAGTGAGGATGCGGAAGCGCTGACCCACGTGAAACTGGTCGAAGAGCCGCCCGGAACCCGATAGCCTTGCCAGCCTTAGATAGCCCAGGGTATCCAGACCGGAAACCACGTAACCGGTCTCATCCAGGGGGGCGGCGATCATGCGCACCGATCCCTCGCCGCCGAAGTCCACGATGAGGTTGCCGACGGCATCCACCTCCGGCCGCGACCAGCCGGGCAGGTCCACGGCCAGGGCGGAGCGCAGCGTGTCCTCGAAGCCGGAGGGCGCCGGGATGGCCTGGAGGCGCGCCAGCATGTCGAGCGCAGAAGCCCCCGCGGGGCTCCCAGCCAGCAGGAGCCCCAACGCCACCGCCAGGGGACGCGCGATGCAGCGTGGTCCGGTCATGTCGGGGCGGGCCTAGGCTTTCACTTCCTGGGCCGGGTCGGGCGGGGCGGCCGCCGGCCCGGCGGGGCCACGCGCTTCCCGGTAGGTGCGGATGGCGGCCTGCAGCGCCTCGCTGGCGCGCTCCACCAGGTGCTCGGCGCGGCCCCGGGCGGCATCGCCCGCGTGTCCCGCCTTCTCACCCAGGTCGTGCGTCAGGCCTCGCAGGTCCTCGCGCGTCTCGCGTCCGGACTTGGGCGCCAGCAGCAGCCCGGCCACCGCGCCCGCGATGGCGCCGGCCAGGAACGATGCCGCCAGCACCGCGAATTCGTTGCGCTCCTCACTCATGTCCGTCACCTTCCTTCGGCTTGCTGCGGTAGTTGAGGAATGTCTCGACCCCCTTCATGGCCGCCAGCCCGATCCCGGCAATGGACATCGCCGGGCCGCTGGCCCGCCTCAAAGCGCCGCCCCCGACGCTCAACACGAATTCGTGCGCCGCGTTCAGGGTGCGGGCCATCCCTTCCATGTCCACCAGGCGACCGCGCACCTCGCCCAGCACCGCGTCGAGGTGGTCCATGGTGCGACTGCTTCGCTCGATGGCCGCATCGAGGCGCTGGATGGTGAGGGTGAGCTGGCTCAGCGCGCGGATGGCGTACACGATGAGGACGAGAAGCGCGACGGTGAGGCTCACCGTCGCCAAGATGATGACCGGCTGCATGCCTGCCTCCTTCCGAGCCTGGGATCCCCCTCATTGTCGGGCCGGGCCCGCGGCGGGTCAAGGAAGGCCCGGTGATTGACGCCGGGTCCGGGCTGCCTCAGACTGCCGGCCCATCATCCGCATTCCCCCGGGAGGACCCCTCGCATGTCCCGACTTTCCCTGTTCCGGGCGGCCCGGATCGCACTGGCGGCGCTGCTGCCGCTGCTCTCGCTCTCGTGCGGCGGCTCCACCGCCGGCCCGCCTGCAAATCCCGCCTGCGCAGTGGACCCCGCCTCGCTCGACTTCGGCACCGTGACCATCGGGCAGACCGCGGACCGCACCTTCACCCTGACCAACAACGGCGCCGCCCCCATCGCCGGCACGGTCACCCCGGGATGCACCGCCTTCACGGTGCTGGGCGAGGCCACCTACTCGCTCGCCCACGGACAGTCCCGCACCTTCACGGTGCGCTTCTCTCCCCCGGCCCCCGGGGGCCCCGCGTTCGACACGGCATGGCGGCGCCTGCGCGGCGCGCCCGGCGGGCGGCCGGGCCTCGGCGGACGCCCGGCGGGGGGCGCCGCGGCGTCCGAGCAGACCTGCGAACTGGTCATGGGCGCGTGCGGCAGCGTTTCGGCGCGCGGCACCGGGGTGCCGGCGACGGCGCTCCCGGCGTGGACCGTGATGGTGTACATGGCCGCCGACAACAACCTGGCCCTGGCCGGCCTGCGCAGCCTGGAGCGGATGGAGGCGGCGGGCTTCGACCCGCAGGTGCATCTGGTGGTCCAGGCGGAGTTCAACCCGGCGGCGATCCAGCAGGCCGGCGGCAACCCCGCCTCCTTCCACCGGCCGAACTACAACACGTTCCGCTATTTCTTCGACGGCACCGGTGAAAACGTGCCCGGCCCCAACGGCGCGGCCACCGACATCGGCAACGTGAACATGACCGATCCCGCCACGCTGCGAGACTTCGTGACCTGGACGCGCCAGCACCACCCTGCGCGGCACCACGCCCTGATGGTGTGGAACCACGGCGGGGGCTACACCGGTCTCCTGGCCGACGAAACCTCCGCCCCGGGCCACCTGATGTCGCTGGCGGACCTGCGCGCCGCGCTCACCGGCACGGGAGCGCTCGACCTGCTGGGATTCGACATGAGCCTGATGGCGGGTTACGAGACGCTCTCGAGCGTGCAGGGCCTCACGTCCTTCGCCGTCTTCTCCGAGGAAGTGGTCCCCGGGGAGGGCTTCCCGTACGACCGGATCCTCACCGCGCTGCATCACAACCCCGCCGCCGACGCCCGCGCTTTCACCGCGATCGTGGCCGACGAGTTCCACGCCAGCTTCACCGGCAACCGCGCGCCGACCACCATCTCGGCGTTCGACCTCGGCGCGTACGCGGCATTCGAGACGGCCCTCGACTCCCTGGCCACCGGGCTGCGCGCCAACCTGGGCGGGCTGTCCGGCGACATCGCGGCCGCCACCGCGCACAGCCAGAAGTACACCATCCCCGGGCTCACCGACCTGGTGAACTTCGCGGACTCACTGCGCACCCGCCTGCTGGACCCGGAGATGCGCGATCGCATCGACGCGGTGAAGCTCCAGGCCAACGGCGGCTTCCGGGTGCGCGAGCATCACCGGAACGGCTCTTCGCCTTCGGGCGCCGACGTGTCGCGCTCCAACGGCCTGCACGTGCTGCTGCCCGGCCGCGTGGGCGCCGACGACGTCCCGGACGCGGGCCCGGGCAGCTTCGCCAGCTACCAGGCCCTCTACGGCGGGAAGGCGTGGACCCGGTTCCTGGCCTCCTACCTGGGAAGCGACGGGGGCAGCAGCACCGTGGACCAGGGGGAGAACCGCTTCGAGTGCTACCTGGTGTGGGATACCGCCTCCGTGAGCCACGGCGCGGACGTGGACATGTGGGTACTGCAGCCGAACGGCAGCCTGTACATACCATTCCTGGGCTCGGTGACCCCCAACGGGGTGCTTTCGGGTGACTCCCACGCGGTGGGCGGCTTCTACGAGGGATTCCTCACCAACCGCTTCCTCCAGCCGGGCGTGTACAAGTTCTACGCGAACCTGTGGCTGGACCCTGCCGACTACCGGCCGCGGTTCAACTTCGCCTACCGCGCCAACGCCGCATCCGGCCTCACCGAGCTGTACACCGACCCCCCGCGCCTCAGCACGCAACTGTCGTGGCTGGCCGACCCGCTGGTCTCCTGGGACACGATCGAGGCTGGCGCCTACACGGATCTCCAGTACGTGGCCTATGTGACCGTCGCCGCCCCCTCCGGCCCGCGTGTGCGAGCGGTGCCGCGCGGCGGGGCGGTGGCGGGCCTGGGCCGCGCCGCGCGCGACCTGCGACCCACCGCGGCGCAGCTCGCCACGCTGCGCCGCGAACTGGGGCGGGGACGGCCGCGGGGGGCGGCCGGCGTCGCGGGTGGGACGGAATCGCCGGGCCATGGCCTCGAGATAATCCGGCGACTTTCGGCGGGGCCTGCCACTGTCCTACCATGGGGGCACCCGCCCACCCGGCCTCAACATCCCCCCGCGCCGGGCCGATAATCGCGGGTGTCGAATGTTCCACGCCGCGGGGCCCCGCGCCCCCAGGGTAGTCGTGCAGAGGAGATACGAAATGCGCCGGACGCTGACCATTCTCACGACCGTGCTCCTGCTGGCCGCCGGGGGAAACGCAGGGGCCGCCGACCTGAAGCTCGACGCCGGGCTGCAGGCGCTGCGCCACCATGGTGCCTTCCAGGCCGCCACCGCGGTACCGGTCGCGTTCGCGCCCGGGCGCCCGCCGGTGCTGGCCGATCCGGACCGCATCTCGTGCTGGATCCGCGGGAGCGTGTCCCGCACGCAGCTGCTGGCCCTCGGCATCCCCGCGGGCACCGAAGCGGGCGGGTGCGTCGCCGCCGACCTGACCTGGGATGACATCGCGCGGGTCTCGGCGCTGCCGGGCGTGGAGCTGATCCAGCTTTCCCGTCGCGCGCGCCCGCTGCTCGACTCCAGCCGCGTGGCCACCGGCGCCAGCGTGATCCACGGCGGCACGCCGCCCAACTACACCGGCACCACCGGGAGGAACGTGGTGGTGGGCGTGGTGGACACCGGCATTGACTGGACCCACGCCGATTTCAAGGACAACACCGGCGCCAACCGCATCCTGTTCATCTGGGACCAGACGGTCACCGGTTCCGCGCCCTCCGGCTTCGCGTACGGCACGGAGTGGAACGCCGGGCAGATCCAGGGCGGCAGCTGCACCGAGATGGACTACGACGGCCACGGCACGCACGTGACCTCCACCGCCGCGGGCAGCGGCCGGGCCACGGGCAACGGCAAGGCCAACTACCGCTACATCGGCATGGCGCCCGAAGCCGACATCATCTTCGTCAAGACGGATTTCACGTTCGCCCACATCGTGGACGGCGTGAACTACATCTTCCAGAAGGCCGCGGGACTGGGAAAGGCCGCGGTGGTGAACCTGTCCCTGGGCTCCAATTACGGCCCTCGCGACGGCACCGACCCCAACGAGCTCGCCCTGAACGCGCTCACCGGTCCGGGCAAGATGGTCTGCGTCGCCGCCGGCAACTCCGGCGCCGACTCGATTCATGCCGAGGTGGACCTGGTGAGCGGCGACTCCGCGAAGGTGACCTTCTACGTGCCCCCGTACTCGGCGAACGGCGGCTCGACCAACGACTACGTGGTCCTGGACGCCTACTACAAGGTGGGCGACACCATCGCCGTGCGGGTCAACGCTCCCAACGGGTACTCCACGCCCTCCGTGGTGCTCCGCCAGATCGTGGGCGTGCAGTCCACCGGCAGCCAGGGCTACATCTACGTGGACAACGGCGGCAGCGTGGGCAACCCGCTGCCCAACGGGCAGTACAACCTGGCGCTCGAGGTGTACGACTCGGACGCGCTGAAGCCCCCGGGGGCGGGCACCTGGACGGTGACCCTCTACGGCACCCACATCCACAGCGGCGGGCACGTGGACCTGTGGCTGGCCGAGAGCCAGCTGGGCTCCCTCGCACCCCTCACGCCGCTGCGCCAGGGCTACACCCCGAGCAAGGAAATCTCCACGCCCTCCACGGCGGAGTCCACGCTGTGCGTGGCCGCGTACACCACCAAGCGGTCGTGGCAGGTGCCCTCGGGCTCCACGTACGCCTACAGCCCCCTGCCCCCTATGGGTCAGATCGCGGACTTCAGCTCGCGCGGGCCGACCTCCGACGGGCGCATGCGGCCCAACATCGCCGCGCCCGGCTACGGCGTGGCCGCGGCCCGGTCCTCGGCCATCTCCGTGGGCAACTGGATGGCCGACGACAGCGTGCACTTCATGGACCAGGGCACCAGCATGGCCACGCCGCACGTCGTGGGCGTGGTGGCCCTGGTGCTCCAGGGCCACGCCACCATTCCGCCCGCCCGCATCAAGCTCGCCATCCAGGGCACGGCGGTGGCCGACGCCTTCACCGGCGCCGTCCCCAACGCCACCTGGGGCTGGGGCAAGCTCAGCGCGCAGGCGGTGAACTCGAGCACGCCGGTGGAGCTGTTCGCGCTGGAAGGCGCGGAGCTGCCGGAGGGCTTCGAGATCTCGTGGGAGGTGTCCGAGGGGCTCATCTACCAGCAGTTCCGGGTTTCGCGGGCGGCGGCCCTGACAGGACCGTGGACGGACCTGACCCCGCGCCCGCTGCCCGGCGAGGCGCGCCGGTTCGTGGACCGGCCCGCGGCCGGCCTGTGGTTCTACCGCGTGGAGGGCACGCGCGCCGGCCACACCGAGGCGCTGGGCCCGTTCCGGGCGGAGGTCAGCGGCGTGGGGCTGGCCTCGTTGCGGCTGCTGCCACCGGTGCCCAACCCGTTCCAGTCCGGCACCCGCATCCGCTACGTGATGCCGCGCGCGGGGCAGGCCGAGGTCTCGGTGTACGACATCGCGGGGCGCCGCGTGGCCCGGCTGTTCTCCGGGCCGGTGGGCCCGGGCCGCCACGACGCCGAGTGGGATGGGTCGCTCCCCTCCGGCGCGCGCGCGGGCGCGGGCCTGTACCTGGTGAAGCTGCGCACCGACGCCGGCACGCTCACCTGCAAGATCACATTCCTGAGGTAGGGAAATTGGATCGCGGAAGGGACGACTACCCCGGGGCGGAACCCGCCCCGGCTTGCGAGGCGGCCACGCCCGCCGACGTGGGGCTGGCGGTGGCGGCCGCCTCGGCCGCGCGCCGCTCGCTCTGCCACGTGCCGAGCAGCGCGGAGAGCACCGCGGTGAGAGGCAGGGCGAACAGCATCCCGGTGAAGCCGGCCACCTCCACGCCGGCGGCGAGCGCCACCAGCAGGGCCAGCGGGTGCAGCGACAAGGCGCGACCCAGCACGCGGGGGGTCACCAGGTAGGCCAGCAACTGGTTCAGAGCGAAGTACGCCCCCAGGCCCCAAGCCCACATCCAGCCTCCCCGCGACAGCCCCGCCAGCACCAGCAGCACGTCGATCACCGCCGCGCCCAGGAAGGGCACCAGCTCCGCCAGGCCGGCGAGCGGGCCGATTACGAACGCGTACGGAAAGCCCATCAGCGAGAGCACGGTGGTCATGGCCACCGCCTGGACCAGGCACACCAGGCCCTGCCCGCGCACGTAGCCCGTGAGCGCGCGATCCGCCGCCGTGGAGTAGCGGGCATAGGCGGCGCGGTGAGCGACCGGCACCCAGCCCGCGAGCCACTCCCCGACCTGGCGGGCGTCCTTGGCCAGGTAGAAGGCGAGGACCGGCACCACTACCAGCCCCAGGAGCTGCCGCACCGTGCCCAGGGCCCTGCCGACGGTGCCGGCGGCAAGGCCGCCCAGCTGGGTCAGCAGCTTCGAGGACTGCACCTCCAGTTCCGGCCACCACGACTCCGGAATCCGCTCCAACAGACCCGCCTTGAACCCGCGCGCCTCCGCCAGGCCGGCCTGCGCCAGGCCCGGCAGGTCGCGGGCCAGCTGAGCCCCCTGCGCCACCAGGTGCGGGAGGACCAGGGCCGCGAGGGCCGCGGCGGCGGCCAGGCCCAGGCCCAGCACCGACGCGGCGGCCAGGCTCCTCGGCAGTCTTCGCGCCAGGAGGTCCACCGCCGGGCGCACCACGTGGGCCAGCAGGATCGAGAGGAACAGGATGGAGAGCGTCTCGCGCCACAGCCACAGCACCGCTGCGGCCGCGACGGCGGCCAGGGCCATGCGGAGCGCCCCGACCCCCACCGGGCGGGCGCCGCTCATGCGCCCTTGCCCTGGCGCACCGGCAGGCTGAGCTGGAAGGTGGCTCCCTTGCCCGGGGCGCTGACCACGGTGAGCCGGCCCTTGTGTCCCTGGAGGATGTTGAAGCTGGTGGCCAGCCCGAATCCGTGGCCCTTGAGCCCCTTGGTGCTGAAGCGGGGCTCGAACACCTTTTCGAGGTTCTCCGGGGCGATGCCCGGGCCGTTGTCCACCACGGTGAGGTGCGCGTGGGCGCCGGAGGCGTCGAGCCCGGTCCGGATCACCACGCGCGGCTCCGGCGTGCCGGCGTCGCCCAGCGCGTCGGCGGCGTTGCTCAGCAGATTCATGAGCACCTGCTGGATGCGCGCGGGGTCCATGGAAATCTGCGGCAGGGCCTCGTCCAGCTCGAACACGAACTGGATGCCCTGGAACTTGCCCTGCGGGCGCACGAACTCCACCGTCTGGCGCACCAGCTGGTTCAGCGACGAGGGCATCATGTTGACCTCGGCGTACGAGAAGTCGGCGAGGTCGCGGGTGAGGATCTTCATGTTGGCCCCGTTCTCGAAGATGATCTGTGCGTAGCGCGCCACCTTCTCGGGGTCCAGCTTGCCGGCGTCCAGGATGAGCATCTGCGCGCGGGCCATGATGGGTGCCAGGTAGTTGCCCAGGTCGTGGGCGATCTTGGCGGCGATGTCGCCCTTGGCCGCCATCCGCTCCTTGAGGATGAGCGCCTCCTGGGCGCGCACCAGGTCGATGTAGCGCACGTGGGCGTCGCGGATCAGCAGCAGCGGCACGTAGAAGAGCACCAGGCCCCAGATCCCCAGCGACAGGTACACCGCCAGCGCGATGGGGCTCAGCACGAACATGGCCGCGGAGCTCAGGAGCTCGTCCCGGTAGCCGAAGTTCTCGCGCCAGGTGGGCCACCAGGTCTGGTGCGACTGGAGCGCGATGGCGCCCGCCACCAGCCCGGTGTTGAGCCCATGGTAGACCAGCGCGCCGGCCACCCATGCCAGCAGCGCGGGAGCCTGCCGCAGCCGCTCCAGCGAGCCCAGCTCGCCGCCCAGCAGGTGGAACACGCCGGAGGCCAGCACCGTGACGATCACCATCTGGGCGAAGTTGAAGAGCGCGCGGTACCACTCGCGCTTCTGGAACACGAAGGAGGCGATGAGGGCGGCCAGGGAGACGATCCAGGTCGCGGCGGCAACAGGCAGCAGGGCGATGAGCACGAAGTTGAACGTGCTCACCATGCTGTGGGAGCCCTTGCCGGTGATGCTGGAGAGCCACAGGTGCTCGGCGGCCACCAGCGCCACCAGCCACACCAGGTAAGTGTCGCGACGGGCCCACTCGAGCTGGGGGGTGAGCAGGGCGAGGATCACCACCGCGGCGAACACCACGGCGGACACGTAGACCACGAGCTTGCGGTTCACGCGGTCCTACCCTCCCTGGCCCACTTCGCCTTGGACCCGCGCGGCGCGGGCCGCGACAGGATGTGGCTTCCCGTTCAGCGCGCGGTGACCCCGAGGCCCGGTCCGCCGGGCACTCGCGGGCACCCGCCGGCCCACTCCACCCCCCGGTACGGGTCCCGGTCCAGCAGCAGGGCGCCGTCCAGGTCCAGCCGGTCCGCCAGCGGCGCCAGGTGTGCGGCGGCGGTGATGCACACCGAGGTTTCGATCATGCATCCCAGCATGACCTCCAGGCCCCGATCCCGCGCGCGCCTCACGTACTGCAGCATGCGCGTGGGGCCGCCGCACTTGACCAGCTTGACGTTGATTCCGTCCACCCGCCCGGCCACCGAATCGAGGTCGTCGAGTGTCTCGGCGCTCTCGTCGGCGTACACCGGCACCCCGAAGGCCTCGCGCACCCGGGCCAGCGTGTCGAGGTCCTTGGGCGGGCAGGGCTGCTCGATCATCTCCAGGCCCAGCGCCACCAGCGGCTTCAGCCGCTCCACCGCCTCGGCCCCCCGCCACGCGCAGTTGGCGTCCACGCGGATGGGGCGGTCGGTGGCCGCGCGCACCCGGCGCAGCGTGCCCAGGTCGTCCGGCCCTCCCAGCTTCACCTTCAGCACGCGATAGCCCTCGGCCGCCTGCAGGCGCGCGTCGAGCGTTTCCGGCGCATCGATGGCGATGGTATAGGACGTCGCCGGGCAGTTCAAGGACGCGCTCCCGCCGGGGCCGTCCGGGACGCCCGCGGCGGCGCGGATCTCCGCCCCTGCCGAAACCCCGTGGCGCCTGCCCCACAGGTCCCACAGCGCCATGTCCAGGGCTCCCCGCGCGGCGCCGTTGTGCCGGAGCACCCCCTCCCAGTCGCACTGCAGCGCCTCCAGCGCCCCGAAGGGGTGAGGCTCCGCCAGGATCTCCTCCACGCGCTCACGCGCCACTTCCCAGTACAGCGGCAGGCTGGCGCGGGCGGTCTCGGCGCGCTCCCCGTAGTAGGCGCTCGGAGCCGCCTCGCCCAGGCCCTCCAGCCCGTCGTGGCGGATCCGCACCACCAGGTTGTGGAACACCTGCTCCGCCCCGCGCGAGAGGCCGAAGACGTGGCGCGTGCGCAGGTCGCAGGCTTCGATGTGCATCCGGGACGGGCTCATCGCAAGGCCTCCAGCAGCGTGTCGGCCCCGTGGCGGACCACGTCCGCCGCCGGCAGCCCCGTCTCCGACCGGGCGCGGGCGAGCTCCTCGCGGGCGCGTTCGCCGGGCAGGTCGAAGGTGTTGAGCGCCACGGCCACCACGCGCGCCGGGCGCACCCAGCCGGCGGCGGCCTCGTAGGCCTCGATCATTCCGCGGTACCCGGGAAATCGGATCCCGCCGGCGCGGGTGGCGGTGCGAGTGGGCTGGTGGCAGAGCACCATGTGGCCGGGGGAGGCTCCGTGCAGCAGGCCCAGCGTCACGCCCGAGTAGCCGGGATGGAACAGCGAGCCCTGGCCCTCGACGAACACCACGTCGGCGCCCTCGGCGGCCTCCAGCACCAGCTGCTCGGCCGCGCCGGCCACGAAGTCCGAGATCACCCGGTCCACCGCCAGACCCGAGCCCGCGAGCAGGATGCCCGTCTGGCCGGTGGCCACGAAGCGCGAGCGCATCCCGGCGCGCCGCGCCGCGCGGTGCAGCTCCAGCGCCACGGTCATCTTGCCGCTGTTGCAGTCGCTGGCCACCGTGAGGCACACCGTGCACAGCAGCTCCGCCGCGCGCGCCGTGGCCACCGGCAGCATCTCCGGCACGCGGCGCAGGTCGGCGATGCGGGCGCCGGAGCGCCGCGCGGCGGCGGCCAGCTGGGCATCGTCGGACAGGAAGGTGTGCAGCCCGCTCCACACGTCCATGCCCGCCGCCAGCCCCTCCAGGAGCCACGCCCGCCACTGCGGAGGCAGCTCGCCGCCCACCGGCGCGATGCCGACGAGCAGCGCGTTGGCGCCCAGGGCGAGCCCCTCGGCCACGGTGGCCACCACGGGCGCCGCGCCGGGCACTCCCAGCACTTCGCCCGAGGTGCGGCCGGCGTGGGCCCGGTCCAGCACCGCGGCGACTTCCTCCGGCAGGTAGCGCAGCGCGCCCACCGCGGTCTTGGCGTCCAGGATGCCCAGGGCGCCGTCGGCGAGGATCAGGAAACGGCGCGGGCGACGCGCGCCTCCCGGACCGACCGCCGCGGAGTCGCCCGCGGCTCGTCCAGCGCCACGCACCCCGCCACGTCCGCCGGTCCCGCTCACTCCGCCGCCTCCTCCACCACCCGGCGATACATCCGCTCGTAGCGGCGCACGATCTTGTCCACGTGGTAGTTGCGGATCACGGTGGCGCGCGCCCGGCGGCCCATGGCGCGGCGGGCGACCGGGTGGCGGGCCATGTCCAGGCACACCCGGACCATGCGGGCCAGGTCGTGCGGGCGTGCCAGGTAGCCGGTCACTCCGTCTTCGATGAACTCGCGCGGGCCGCCCACCGAGGTGGCCACCACCGGCAGGCCCACGCTCATCGCCTCCAGCGCGCCGAGCCCGAAGCTCTCGCTGTCGCTCGGGAGCAGGAAGATGTCCGAGCACGCCATCAACTCCTCGACGTGCTCCTGGTTGCCCACGAAGTGCACCCGCTCGGACACTCCCAGCTTCTGGGCGGCCCGCTCCGCCACCACGCGCTCGGGGCCGTCGCCCACCATCAGCAGGCTCGCCGGCACCTCGCGGGCCACGCGCGCGAACACCTTGACCACGTGGTCCACGTTCTTGATGGCGCGGAAGTTCGAGGCGTGCATCAGCACCGTCTCGCCGCGCGGCGCGAAGCGCTCGCGGTTGACGCGCCGGGCGCGCGGGCTGAACCGGCGCGGGTCCACGAAGTTGGGGATCACCTCGATCTCGAGGTCCCGGCCGAAGCCGCGCTTGGTGCGCGCCGACAGGAACTCGCTCACCGCCGTGACGTGGTCGCTGCGCGAGATGGACCAGCGGGTGATCTCGAAGTACGAGGGCTCCTGCCCCACCAGGGTGATGTCGGTGCCGTGCAGCGTGGTCACCACCGGGATGGGACGGCCCAGGAGCTCGCGGCCCAGCAGTGCGCAGGTGGCGTGCGGAATGGCGTAGTGGACGTGGAACAGGTCCAGCTCGTGGGTGCGCGCCACCTCGGCCATCTTGGCCGCCAGCGACAGCGTGTAGGGCGGGAAGTCGAACACCGGGTAGGTGGTGACATCCACCTGGTGGAAGTAGATGTTGCCCTCGTAGCCGCGCAGCCGGTAGGGCAGCGAGTGGGTGATGAAGTGGACCTCGTGCCCGCGGCGGGCCAGGTGCAGCCCCAGCTCGCTGGCGATGACCCCGGAACCGCCGATGTTCGAGTAGCAGGTGATCCCGATGCGGAGCGGGCCCGCCGCGGCGTGGCTTCTCATCCCGTCCTCCGTCTCATCCCAGCAGGCGGTCGGCGCGCGCGCCCACGAAGGCCTGCAGCGGGTCGTCCACGCCGAGCTCCTCGCGCGAGGCGAACGCCTCCCCGTAGGCCACGCCGATGCGCGAGCCGTAGAAGCGGGCCCGGGCCCTGAGCCCCTCGAGGAACTCCGGGCCGGTGAGGCGCGTGGGCGTGGGGTCGTCGGTGGAGACGGACGTCTGCGTGGTGTGCGCGGCCACCGCCTGGAGCTTGGCCTCCAGGCTCCCGCTCACGTCCACGATGAGGCGCGCCTCGAACGGGCGGCGGTACATGGAGTAGAGCACCACCACGGGACGGTGGCGCTCGGGCGTGGGAGTCTCGTACTTCTTCAGGCCGGCCAGGAAGCCGGCGCGGGTGACGAGTGCGGAGGCCTCCTCGTGATCCGGGTGCTGGTCAATCCAGTAGGGCGCCACCACCATGCGCGGGCGATGCCGGCGCAGCACCTCCACCACCGCGGAGAGTTGCGCCCGGTCCGCGCGCGAGAGACCGGTGTCCGGCAGCCCCAGGTTCACGCGCAGCGCGGCGCCCAGGATGCGACGGGCCTCCTCGGCCTCCTGCTCGCGGCGGGAGCCGTCCCCGCGCGAGCCCATCTCGCCGCGCGTAAGGTCGCAGATTCCAACGCGGTAGCCCCGGGAGCTCATCTTGTGCACCAGCCCCCCGCAGACAATCTCCACGTCGTCGGGGTGGGCCCCGAAGGCCAACAGGTCCAGCGCGTCGGTGTGGGTCACGGGGGTAGCTCCTCCACTGTTTTTTCGGCGCGGGGCCGGGTCATCCGTCCCACGGTTCCAGGTAGTGCGAGGGATGGCCGGCCAGGGTGTCCTCGACGTGGCGCCGCGCCAGGCCCAGGACCCGGTCCCCGGCACCCTCGCCCCACTGCGCCAGTGCCGCCGCGAGTCCCATGCCGCGTTCCTGGAGCTTCTCCTGCGGCACCAGGAAGCCCTTGAGGCGCGCCAGGCGCGGGTGCTGCCGCTCGTGGCGCGCCTTCACCTTGGAGAGGATGCCGTCGCGCATCCGTCCCACCTGGAAGTCCATCTTGCCCCGGGCCGACTCGATGAGCTGGGCCAGGCTGGGGTCCAGCGCGCGGGTGGACTCCTCCAGCCCGCGGGCATGGTCGGTGAGGCAGCGCTCGAACGCCTCCAGCTTGACCCTCACCTCCGGCGCTGCCATGGAGGCGAAGTGGGCGTGCAGCTGGGAGTCGAAGCCGGTCAGCAGGGCCGCGGGCTCCACCGGCGGCGCGGCCGCCACCGCGTCGGCCTCCGCGGGCCACAGGCTCGCCGAGAGGCGCGGGTACAGCACGCAGGCACGGCTCTCCAGGGCGTGCGCCACGCGCCGCACCTGCACGAAGTAGGCGGCCTCGCCGGGGCCCACCACCTGGGCCAGCACCGGCAGCACCGCGTCCTGCGCCAGGGGCCGCAGCACCACGTTGGCCGAGACCGCCCCGGCGAGCGCCGCGAGATCGGCGCGTGCCGCCGCAGGGTCGTCCGGGAACTCCCAGCGGCGGCGCAGGTCGCCCTCCACGCGGAACAGGCCGTGCTCGCCGGAGCGTTCCTCGATGCGCACCTCGTGGCCGCGCGTCGTGAGCCACTCCGCTCCCTCGCGCAGCGCGCCCGCCACGCGATCGCGGCGCTCCAGGTAGCGGTCGAAGACCGGCGTGGAAGCCGCGCGCAACTGTGGCAGCCGGGCGTCCACCACCAGGAACGGCCAGCGGGGCAGCGCGGCGAGCAGGAAGGCGGCGATCAGCTCACCGTGATCCCGGGCGCACCCGCGGGCCTCGTCCCAGGCGCGGCGGACGAACCCGGCGTGCGGCCCGCCGACGCGGTCCAGCAGCTCGGCGCCGGTGGCGTGCGAGACGGCCGCGTCGAGCCCTCCCACCATGCGGTGCGGCGCGTGGAGCGAGTCGGGCAGCGCGGCGGCCAACATCTCTAGATCGCGCGGCAGCCGCGCGCCCCTGATCTCGGGAAAATCGGTGTCGTCGGACACCATCCAGAAGAGTGGCGCCACCGGCCGCGCGGAGCCCTGGCCCGCGCGCGAGGCGAGGGCCACCGCCGTGCCCAGCTTGTACAGCGAGAACAGCGGTCCGCCCAGCAGCGCCGGCTGCTGGCCGGTGATGACCGCGTCGGCCTCGCCCTTCGACATTCGCTCGCCGAGGGCGAGCGCCTCCGGCGAGGCGCCCAGGCGCCGGTTCTGTTCCAGGAGCGCCGCCCACAAGCCGGCGAGCGCGGCCGGATCCGCCACGGGGCTCGCGGGACGCTCCCAGGCAGCCGGGTCCAGACTCGGGGAAAGCAGGGCGTTCAGGTCCGGGTCGCCACCCAGCCAATCGGAGTACAACCGGCCCAGCAGCGGGGCCTCGGAAAGGCGCACGGAGCGCGCCCGGAGGGGGGTTCCAGGGGCCATGCGCTCTTGGATGCGGTGCGAGGAAGTCACGTTGCGGGATGATACGGAATGCGCCCCGGGGGAACAAGGCCGCGGAAATCAGGCCGGTCGCTGGATCCCGTGCTTGCGCATCTTGTAGCGGACCGACTGCTCGGATATGCCCAGCACGCGCGCGGCTCGGCTCTGGTTCCACGCGACGCCTTCCAGGGTCTGGCGGAGCAGCGCCGACTCGGCGGCCGCAACCCGGGCGGGAAGGGGCGGCTCCGCGATCGCCTCGGAAAGGCCCGCGAGGGCGCCCCCACCCTCCGCGTGCGGCGGGCCCCCGTGACCCAGCTCGCGGAACGCGGCGGCGGGGTCCGCGCCTTCGCCGGCCAGGTGCACGGTCCATTCGCCGTGCAGCCGCGCGCACTCCTCCACGCGCCCGGCCTGGAGCAGCAGCAGCGTGAGGTGCCCCACGCACGCGGCCTCCTGCCACGGATCGCCCGCGGCGCGGGCCAGCTCCAGCGCGCCCAGGAAGCACGACTCGGCGGCGGGCGCGTCCCCCGCGCGGGCGTGCAGCACCCCCAGGCGGGCCACCAGCAGGTAGCGCTCCGGGTGCGGCGGCGGCACCATGTCCAGCCCGTCGGCGTAACGGGCGCGGGCCACGTCCGGATGGCCATCCAGCAGTTCGAGCCAGCCGAGATCGGCGAGGGCCAGCGCCTTGCGCGCGCGGTCGCCGGCGGCGGCGCGAAACGCCTCCTCCAGCGGGATGCGGGCGCCCTCGCGGTCGCCGCGCAGGAGGCGGCAGCGGCCCAGCCGGCGCATCAGGTCCACGCGCGCGTCGTCGCCGAGGGGTCCCAGCGCGCGCTCCTCGAGCGCCACCAGCTCCTCGGCGCTGCCCGCCGAGCCCGGCAGGTGGTCCATCACCCGCAGGAACTCGTCCAGGACGGCCCAGCGGCTGGCATCCTCCGGCAGGTGGTGCAGCACCCGGCGCCACGCCTGGGTGGCGCCGGCCAGGTCGCCCTGGGACGCGGACTCTCGCGCCCGGTCCAGTTCCCCGGGCGCCTCGCGGTCTGCAGAAGGTGGGCGGCCCGACGGGCCGCTCGCGTGTTTCGTCACGGGGCGAGTATGGGCCTCGCCCGAAGGCGGCGTCAATCGGATGGCGCCGGACGCCCGCGCCCCCCCTCGCTCACCACGATCGCCCGCGGGACAGGCGCTCCGGGCGCGCACGGGGCACGCCCCCCCGGGCGCGCTCCCGTCGCGCTTGACGGTTCGGGCCCGCGTGTTCAGAATCCCGTTTCGCGACATTCCCCGCGGCTCCAGGTCCGGCCGCGCCCGACCCCCCGGCAACCCGGAGACTCCATCCCGATGATCCCACACGAGACCGCCTCGGCCGTCGCCGCGCTGTGGACCTTCCCGGCGGTGCTGCTCGCCGCGTTCCTGCTGGCCTGGGCGGCCGAGGCCTCGCAGTTCGTGGTGTCCCAGGGCCTCGCGCTGGCAGCCCTGGCCTGGCTTCAGACCATGCCCGAGTTCTCCATCGAGGGCGTGATCGCGTGGCAGGCCGGCAAGGGGCTGGTCCATCCTTCGCTGATGACCGCCAATTTCACCGGCGCGATCCGGCTGCTGGTGGGGCTGGGCTGGCCGATGGTGTTCGTGGTGCGCGGCCTGAGCGCGGGCCAGGGCTGGCGGGGCTTCCGGAGCGCGCGCATCCAGCTGGAGCAGGAGCACTCGGTGGAGGTACTGGGGGTGCTGCCGCCGATGGCTTACTTCATCTGGATCCTGGCCAAGGGCTCGCTCACACCGTGGGACGCTGCGGTGCTGCTGGGCTTGTACGCGGGCTACTTCTGGCTGGTGAGCCGGGTGCCCTCGCGCGAGCACGAGGAAGTGCAGGACCTGCCGCGGGTGTCGCGCTGGATCCTGGCGCGGCCCGGCGCGTGGAAGGGCATCGCCGCACTGGCGGTGTTCGCGGCCGGCGGGGCGCTGCTGATGGTCTCGGCCGAGCCGTTCGTGGGCAGCATGCAGGGCATGGCGGTGCTGCTCGGCATCCCGGCATTCGTGTTCGTGCAGTGGGTGGCGCCGCTGCTCTCGGAGTTCCCCGAGAAGGTGAGCGCCTTCGCGTGGGCCCGCACCGTCACCAAGGCCCCCATGGCGATGATGAACATGCTGTCCTCGAACATCAACGAGTGGACGGTGCTCGCCTCGCTGATCCCGATCGTGTACTCGTTCTCGGTGGGCCACCCGACGGCGGTGGTGTTCGACCACCAGCAGAAGCTGGAGATCGGGCTGACGCTGGCGCAGTCGCTGCTCGGGTTCTTCTTCATCGTGAACATGGAGTTCCGCTGGCACGAGGCGGCGGGGCTGTTCCTGCTGTGGCTGGTCCAGTTCGTGTGGCCCGGCTCGCACGTGCCGGTGATGGCCGCCTATCTCGCGTGGGCGCTCATCGAACTGGCGCTGCTCCTGACCGGGCGGAGGAAGTGGGCCGCGTTCTCCGCCTTCGCGCGCGAGTGGCGGCGCAGCTCGGCCATCCGGGCGTCCGGGGCCTAGACCCGCACGCCGGCCGCGGCGCACACACCTTTCGGGGAGACATCGTGGAAGCCATCATCCAGGCACTCGCAGTGTGGATCACCGGCGTCATCGGCGCCCTGGGTTACTGGGGCGTGATCGTGTGCATGGCCATCGAGAGCGCCTGCATCCCCCTGCCCAGCGAGGTGATCATGCCGCTGGCGGGCTTCCTGGTGGCCCAGGGCAAGTTCAACCTGTGGATGTCCGGGCTGGCCGGCGCCTTCGGGTGCGTGGTGGGCTCGCTGGCCGCCTACTACGTGGGGGCCACCGGCGGGCGCGCGTTCATCGAGCGCTACGGGAAGTGGGCGCTGATCAGCATGAAGGACCTCGACCGCGCGGACCGCTGGTTCGCGAAGTACGGCCAGGCCGCCATCTTCACCAGCCGGCTCCTGCCGGTGGTGCGCACCTTCATCTCCCTGCCGGCGGGGATCGCGCGCATGCCGGTGGTGCCCTTCACGGTGCTCACCTTCGCGGGCTCGTTCCCGTGGTGCCTGGGGCTGGCGTGGCTGGGGCTGAAGTTCGGGAAGGTGTGGATGAACCCGGACATCAAGAGGTACTTCCATGGCGCCGACCTGGTGATCGCGGCGGTGGTGCTGGTGGCGGGAATCTACTTCCTGTGGCACCGGATCCACGAGTTGCGCGTGGAGGCGGCGGAGAGGGCGGCGAAGGCGTCCGCGCCGGGCGCGGCGAAGAACCGGTAGCGAACCTCTCGCGGCTCCCCGGGTACCCACCGCGGCCCCGATCTCCGGAGGCCGACGAGAGCCCGGGGCATGGGCCCGGGCCCGGCGCGGGGGCTCAGCCCTTCGCGCCGGGGACCAGCTTCCGGACCAGCCCCAGCACCGTCCCCAGCTCCTCCACTTGCAGCACGGCGGCGGCGGCCACGTAGCCGGTCGTGCCCGCCAGCGACGCCAGCGCCAGCACCACCACGTGCTCGTGGAACGCGTGCCCCGGAAACACCCGCAGCAGGCCCTGGAGCGCGCCCCACGCGCCGGCGGCGAACACCGCCGAGGCCAGCGCCACGCGCGAGAAGTGGCCGGCCAGCTCGCCCACCCGCAGCTGCGGCAGACGCCGGCGCATGGCCCACAGCAACGCGCCGAAGTTCACGATCATGGTGGCCGATGTGGACAGCGCCAGCCCGCGATGCTGCAGCGGGTGCATCAGGAGCAGGTTGAGCACGATGTTCGCCCCCACCGCCAGGAAGCTGGCGCGCACCGGCACCCGGGTCTCGCCCAGCGCGTAGAAGGCCGGCACCAGCACCTTCACCGCCGCGTAGGCGAACAGCCCCACCCCGTAGCACCACAGCGCCTGCGAGGTCATGGCGGTGTCGTGGGCGTGAAAGCGGCCGCGCTGGTAGAGCAGGCCGATGATCTGCGGCGCCAGTGTCACCAGCCAGGCGGTGGCGGGCAGCGTCAGGAAGAACGCCAGGCGCAGCCCGCCGGTGAGCTTGCGCGCGAAGCCATCCATGTCGCCCAGCGCGGCGGCGCGCGAGACCGCCGGCAGCGTGACGGTGGCCACCGAAACGCCGAAGATCCCGATGGGCAGCTGCATCAGCCGGAATGCGTAGGAGAGCCACGAAACGCTGCCCTGGACCAGCAGCGAGGCGATCACGGTGTTCACCAGGAGGTTTACCTGCGTGGCCGCCAGCCCCACGGTGGCGGGCAGCATCAGGCCCATCATCCGCCGCACTCCGGGATGTGTGAAATCCACTTCCCAGCGGTGGCGGTAGCCGATCCGGTGCAGCGAGGGCAGCTGCACCAGCCACTGCCCGAGGCCACCCAGCAGCACGCCCCAGGCCATCCCGTAAATGGGCTCGTAACCCAGCCAGCGCGCCACCGGCACCAACCCCACGCCACCCGCGATCATCCCCACGTTGAGCGCCATGGGCGCGGCGGCGGGCAGGAAGAAGCGCTCGTGCGCGTTCAGAACCCCCATCACCGCCGCGGCCCACGCGATCAGCAGCAGGAACGGGATCATCCAGCGGGTGAGCGAAGTGGTGAGCTCCAGCTTGCCGGCCACGGCACCGAAACCCGGGGCGAACAGGTGCACCAGCGGGTCGGCGAAGAGGATCATGACCGCGCAGATCCCCAGCAGCACCACCCCCAGCCCGTTGAGCACCAGGCTGGTGAGGCGGAAGGCCTCGCGGCGCTCACCCTTCGCCACGTAGCCGGTGAGCGTGGGCACGAACGAGGCCGACAGCGCGCCCTCGGCGAACAGGTCGCGCAGCAGGTTGGGGATGCGAAACGCCACGTTGAAGGCGTCGGTGGCCAGGCCCGCGCCGAACAGCGCGGCCAGGACCTGCTCGCGGACCAGGCCCAGGATCCGGCTCAGGAACGTGGCCACCGAGACCTGGCCCGCGTTGCGGGCCAGGCGCGAGTCGCGGCCGGCGGGGGGATGCGGCGCGGCGGGGACGGCGTCGGAGACGTCGCTCGAGGACATGGCAGGAAATATCGGGGTTGGGCCGCGCGCGTGTCAAACGACCGCCCGCGTGCTAGAGTGCCCCGGTTCACCGGCTTCGACGCCGGGTGCGCCCCCATCGCGCCCCGCGCCCGGGCCGCCTGCGCCGGGCCGCCGCGGCCCGGGCACCCTCCCCCCATCGAGGAATCCTCATGCTTGAAAACCTCGACCTCGTCCCCTGGTGGCAGGCGGTCGTGCTGGGAGCCGTCCAGGGCCTCGGCGAGTTCCTGCCCATCAGCTCCTCGGCGCACCTGATCCTCGCGCCGTGGTTTCTCGGATGGCGCGACCCCGGCCTGACCTTCGACGTGTCGCTGCACCTGGGCACGCTGCTGGCGGTGCTGCTGGTGTTCGGGAAGGACTGGCTGCTGATGGGCCTCGCGGGGATCGGAGCGCGTCGCGACCCGGAGCGCGCCCGGCTGTTCTGGCAGCTGCTGGCGGCCACCATTCCCGGCGCGGTGATCGGGCTGCTGCTGGAGAGCCGGGCCGAGTCGGAGTTCCGCCACCCGCTGCTGATCGCCGGCACGCTGTCGCTGGTGGGGCTGCTGTTGCTGTGGGCCGACCGCACCGGGCGCAAGACGCGCAACATGGAGTCCCTGGGCTTCCTCGAGGCGCTGCTGATCGGCCTGGCGCAGGGGCTGGCGGTGGTGCCGGGCGTGTCCCGCGCCGGCATCACCATGAGCCTGGCGCTGGCCTTCGGCCTCACGCGCAAGGACGCGGCGCGCTTCTCGTTCCTGCTCAGCACCCCCATCATCGCGGGCGCGGCGCTGCTCAAGATGCGCCACATGCTCCAGCAGCCGCCGCACATGACGCTGATCCTGGGCACGCTGGTGGCGGGTTTCGTGGGCCTGGTGAGCATCCAGCTCCTGCTGGGCTACCTGCGACGGGCGAGCTTCACACCCTTCGTGGTCTACCGCTGGGTGCTGGCCGCGGGCGTCGTGGTGTGGTTCCTCGCCGGGCACCCGGCGCTGAATGCCGGCGAAGGCGCGGCGCGGCCCGCCTCCGGGGCGGTCGCGCCGGCCCCGGGCGGCGCGGCGCACGCGCCCTGAGGCGGGGGTGCCGGGCGCGGCAGGCGGCGGGCGAGCCCGCCGCGCGGGCGCAGCCCGGTCCCGGGGGTGCAACGCGTGAGGGGCGGCCCCACCGGGGACCGCCCCTCACGCGTCTCCGCTCCCGCCGCGACCGGCGCCCTCAGCGCCCCTTGCGCCCCTTGCCCAGTTCCGCGCCGATCGAGCCGTGCAGCCGCAGCCGCACGCCGCGCGGCAGCCTTCTTTCCGGGAGGTCGCGCCCCAGCGTACGCAGCGCGCACGCCAGCGTGGGATCCCGTCGGCACTCCGCACAGGAGGCGATCATCTGCTTGAGCCGCAGGCACAACCGCAGCACGAAGGGATCGTCCGCTTCGATCATCCGACCCTGTCCATCTTGAGGACCCGAAACAGCCGCTCCTCGACTTCGCCGGGAACGGTGGACGACGGGATGGTGTGGTACAGCTCGACGGTGCGCCGGAGGGTGTTGACCTCCAGCCGGCAATGCTCGCAGGCGCTGAAATGCTCCTCGAGCTGCTTGCAGATCTCGCCCGCGACTTCCTGGTCCAGGTAGTCGGAAAGCCGGGCAAGAACGTCGAGACACTTCATTGCTTCATCGTCCTCTGCGCGCGCGCGTCGTGCCGCTCGCTGAAGTACCTGGACAGGTCCTTGCGCAACTGCAGGCGGGTCCGGTGGAGCCGCGACTTCACGGCGGCCACGCTCAGGTCCAGGATCTCGGCCACTTCGGAGTTGCTCAATCCTTCGATGTCGCGCAGGAGGAAAACGGTTCGCATGTCGTCGGGAAGCCCTCCGATGGCCTCCTCCATCTTCTTGCGCAGCTCATTGTCGAGGACGTCGGCGAGGGGATTGGCGCTGAAGTCCGTGAGCTCCATGGGGGCCTGGTCATCGTCCCGGGGCTCGTCCAGGGAGATGAACACCGGCTTCTTCCCGCGCAGCTTCATCAGCGCGAAATTGGTCGCGATGCGGTACAGCCAGGTGCCGAACTGGGAATCACCCTTGAAGTTCGGCAGCGCGCGGTAAGCGGACAGGAAGGTCTCCTGCAGCACGTCTTCCGCGTCCTCAGGCTGGCGCAGCAGGCGCAGCGCGAGGTTGTAGATCTTGCCCTCGTAGCGCTGCACCAGGAAGCGGTAGGCGGCCTGTTCCCCGCCGCGCACCACGTCCACCAGCTCGAAATCGGTCAGCTTTGCGAACTCAGCCATGCGCAGGGACGGAACTCCACGGCTCGGGTAAGGGGAAGTTCCCGGGTGCCGAATCCATCCTCCGACTGGAAGTTTGGATGCGACAATGGGGCGACGGATTCGACTTCCCGCAAGTGTAGCACAGCGTCTGCGCCGGGACACCGATCTCATCAGGGGCTGGCGCCGGGGCGCTCGCGGGCCCGCGGAAATGCGCCGCCGGAGGCGCGACGCGCGCCACCGCGCGGGATCCCGCGTCGGCGGCAGGCGACCCTACGAGAGCCCGGCGAACGGTCCCTCCGCGTGAACCGCGACGCCGTCCACGAGCACCAGCACCGGGCGCACGGTGGCGAGGTCCGCGCCACCCTCCAGGTCGCGTGCAGAGCGGTCCACCACCACCAGGTCGGCGGGAAGGCCCGGCGCGAGCGATCCCGGCAGGGCCCGCATCACGCGTCGCGGCGCTGCGGTCATGGCGTCCAGCGCGCGCCCCAGGGGGACCGCACGTTCCGGCGCGTGCGCGGGACTGCCCGCGTCGCCGGGCCGCACCGCCGCGGCGAGCGTGGCCCACGGGTCCAGTGGCTCCACCGGCGCGTCGGTGCCGAACAAGACCTCGGCTCCCGCCGCCGCCAGCACGCCCCACGCGTAGGCCAGCCGGCAGCGCCCGCCCCACTCCGCCAGCGCCCGCACTCGGTCGGTCAGGAAGTGCACCGGCTGCATGGAAGCCGCGATGCCCGAGGCGGCGAAGCGGGGCAGGTCGGACCCGGAGACGATCTGCGCGTGCTCCACCCGAAGCGGCACGTCCGCGACGCGGCGCGCCGCCTCCAGCGCCTCCAGGGCCGCGCGCACCGCCGCGTCGCCGATGGCATGGATGGCGGTGCCCAGGCCGGCCCTCGCGGCGCGCACCGCCAGTTCCCGAAGCTCCCCGGGGGGCGTGGCCCACTCGCCCGTGCCGCCGGAGGCGTACGGCTCCAGCATCCGGGCGGTGCGCAGCCCCAGCGTGCCGTCGGCGAAGAGCTTGAGGCAGCCGGTGCGCAGCCGTTCATCGCCCTCCCCGGTGCGGGCGCCCGCATCCAGGTGCGCTTCGAGCTCCTCGCGCGGGAACATGTGCGTGACGCGCAGCGTGAGCCCGCCGCCGGCCCGCAAGCCGCGCAGCGCCTCCCACTCCCCCGCGCCCTCGAAACTGTGGACCTCCACCACCCCGAACCGGTGCGCCTCGCGCTGGGCGCGCAACAGCGCCTCGCGATCCTCCGCAGGGCCGGGGGCGCCAATCGCCGCGGTGACCGGCTGGCGCGCGGTCTCGAACAGGATGCCGGTGGGCTCGCCGTCGGCGTCGCGCTCGAAACGGCCGCCCGGCGGGTCGGGCGTGGACCGCCCCACCCCCGCGAGGCGCAGGGCCTCGGTGTTGGCCCACGCCGCGTGAGTGTCATGGGTGCTGATGTAGGCGGGGTGCCCGGAACAGACGTCGTCCAGCGCGCGGCGGTGCGGGCGGGCCACGCCGAGCGAATCGGGGTGCAGGCCCATGGCGAAGAGCCACTGGCCGGGAAGCAGCGCGGCGGCGCGCCCGCCCAGGCGCGCGCGGACATCGTCGAGGCCGCACGCGTCGCGCAGGTCCAGCCACGCGAGGCGGCGCCCCCACGGCAGCAGGTGCACGTGGGAGTCCACCAAGCCGGGGAGCACGGCACGGCCGCCGAGGTCCAGGTCCCCGGCGCGCCCCGCGGGAGGATCCCGGTGCACCTCGACGATGCGCCCGGATTCGAACCCGATCCCCGCGGCCCACCTCGCGTCCCCGCAGCCGGTCCACACACCGCAGTTCACCAGTCGCGTGCGTCGGATGAGATCCTCCCTGCCCGGTGTCCGGCCCGAAAATGCGAACCGCCGCAAAGCTCACGCTTCACGGCAGTCCAAATTCAAGGAGGCTACCCATCACCTGCGGGGTCCGGTCCTACTCATCCACCCGGCTAACAAAGGGCACGTCCGCTTCGCTAATTTCTGGGTGGCAAGGCCGGATCCGAAGGAACAGGCAACCTCGCTTCGCTCACATGTTGAGTCCGACATGAGTAAGTTTCCGGGAGGGCAGAAACCTTGTCAACGGGGAAAAGGTGAGTCGGGAGTATCCACCGCGA
This sequence comes from Candidatus Eisenbacteria bacterium, assembly GCA_016235265.1. NCBI lineage: Bacteria > Candidatus Eiseniibacteriota > Candidatus Eiseniibacteriota bacterium. The sequence continues at coordinate 43,829 of JACRLI010000002.1, read as the reverse complement.
ACCTGCCCCGACCGGAAAGGCGGTATCCGTTCGATTTCCGCAAAAGTGACGGTCGCCCGCGGCGAGGCCGGGATGCGGGACCGAGGCGAGGAGACCGCTCCCCGCACGCGCGGGAGCGCGGGCCCAGGGTGGCCACTTCGGTATCCCCGTCGCATTCGGCCACACCGGGAGCCGGGAATTCGGCCGGACCGTCAGGCCGCCACCGCCTCCGCTGGCGAGTCCAAACGTTTGCGGAACAACGTGCTGCGGAGGTTCTCCAGCGTCGAGCAGCCGCCCACGTAGGCGAAGCCCGCCGCGAACAGGCCCAGGAATGGGGCCGCCTCGTAGCGGCCCAGGTCCACGGCCTGCGCGCAGGAACATGCGAAGTAGACTGCCAGCAGCAGCTCGGCGAGCGCCCACCGGTCGAGCCGGGCGCGGTAGCGCCGCCCTCCCCCGGGCCGGGTCCTGCCCCGCACGCTCCACTTGGGGGTGCGACGGAATTCGTCGCCCGGCCGGGCCGCGCGCGAAAGCCCGCAGAACACCGCCCGCGTGGCGTTCAGCGACATGCCCATGCCCACCACCATCATCGCCGGCAGGCACAGCCACCGCCGCGGCGCATCTCCCGCGCGAGCGGCGAGCGCGCCCGCGAAGAAGCCCACGAACGCCGCCGTGGTGAAGGCGTAGGCCAGCGCCACCTGCATCGGCGGCGCGCCGAAATCCCGGCCCGGCAGCCACATCAGGGGCAGCATCAGCAGCGCGGGCACCAGCGCGGCGGGATAGGCCAGGTTGCCGAGCAGGTGGAAGCACGCCTCGAACTTGCGCGCCGGCGTCTCGCGCGAAGCCAGCAGGCGGGGCAGCAGCTTGCGCGCCGTCTGCATCGAACCACGGGCCCAGCGGTGCTGCTGGCTCTTGAACGCGTTCAACTCCACCGGCAGCTCCGCATCGGCCACCAGGTCCTCGAGGTACACGAAGCGCCAGCCGCGCAGCTGCGCGCGGTACGAGAGGTCCAGGTCCTCGGTCAGCGTGTCGTGCTGCCAGCCCCCGGCGTCCATCACCGCCTCGCGCCGCCACACCCCGGCGGTGCCGTTGAAATTGAAGCAGGCGCCCGAGCGGCTGCGCGCGCGCTGCTCCACCAGGAAATGCCCGTCCAGGAAGGCGGCCTGCACCCGCGTCAGGAGCGAGTAGGGCTCATTCAGGTGTCCCCAACGGGCCTGCGCCATCCCCACGCGCGGGTCGTCGAAGGCGCGCACCGCCCGCCGCAGGAAGTCCGCGGGGGGGACGAAGTCCGCGTCGAACACCGCGATCAGCTCCCCGCGGGCGACCTCGAGGCCCGCTTCCAGCGCGCCCGCCTTGTAGCCCGCCCGGTGGGCCCGGTGCAGGACGCCCACGTCACATCCCCGGGCGCGCAGGGCCGCGGCGCAGGCGCGCGCCTCCCCGGTGGTGTCGTCGGTGGAGTCGTCGAGCACCTGCACCGCGAGGCGCGCACGCGGGTAGTCCATCGCCGCGACCGCCTCCATGAGGCGGCGCACCACGTAGCGCTCGTTGTGGATCGGAAGCTGCACGGTCACGGAGGGCAGGCCCGCTAAGGCGGCCGGGGGAAACGCGTGGGGATCGCCGGAGAGGCCCCCGGAAAGGCATCCGGCCCCCGGCCCGGCTGCCCCGGCCGCGGCACGACCGTGCCTGGACCGCCACAGCAGCACCAGGCGGTGCGCGCCGACGGCCACCAGCACTGCCTGGCACGCGACGAAGATCGCGAAGATCAGCGCGGGCACGAACGGCATGGGGCTCCCGCTGCGCGCGGATGGGGTGAAACCGGACCCCGCACGCCGGGATGGTGCGCGGCGGCCTGGGGTCCCGCGCGGACTCCGCGCGGGACCGTGGGGCCCGGTCGTGAGTCCTCGGCGCCCGCGCTCAGGCGTAGGATGGAGGAGTGCCGCCCGAGCGGACGTAGGGCTCCGAGAAACCCTTCTCCGGCCCGTCCAGCAACTTGTCCTTGGTGTAGATCATCGCGGCGCGCGAGTACTCCGCGAACTCGTACTCCTTGCCCAGGACGATGGCGTCCTCGGGGCAGGCCTCTTCGCAGTAGCCGCAGAAGATGCAGCGCAGCATGTTGATCTCGTAGACCTTTGCGTAGCGCTCGCCCGGGGAGACGCGGTTGCCCGGCTTGTTCTCCGCGGCCTCGATGAAGATGGCGTCGGCGGGGCAGGCGGCCGAACACAGCTTGCACGCCACGCAGCGCTCCAGCCCGTTGGCGTAGCGCTGCAGGTGGTGCCGCCCGCGGAAGCGCGGGAACATCGGCATCCGTTCTTCGGGGTACTTGAGCGTGATGGGCTTCTTGAACATCTCCCGGAAGGTGACGCTCAAGCCCTGGAGCAGCGCGCCGATCAAGGCAGTAGCCTCCTTGTGAACCGTGTCGCGGCCTGAAAGGCCCTTGTCAGGCTACAGCTTAGGGGGATGGGTCGGACCTGTCAATTGGCCCCGGGGCGGGCTCCATGTCCACCTCGAGGCCGCCCACACGCGGGGCCAGGAAGTTGTAGACGGCGGACCCCACCAGCCCGTAGATGCAACCGAGAATACCGTACATCAGGGGCAGCCCCAGCACCGCGAACACTCCCAGGGTCATTACTTCACCGCCAAAGCCGGACGTACCGCGGGAGAGAAGCGAGAAGGAGGTTCCCACGATCATCGACACGGAAACCACGCCTCCCACCACCAGCCCCGCGCAGGCCCCCATCACCCCGGAGATCCTGGCAGCGGAGACGACGTTGATTCGCTTCAGGACCATCCTGGACCTCCCTTCCGGCGCGGCCGGCGCCGGGGTTGCATGCCTGCCCTACAATTCCAGGGTCCCGCCGGGCTTGAGGACCGTGCAGTCTGCCAGGCGCTCCACGCGCCTGGAGAACGCGGCGGCGTCCTGGCGGATCAGCTCGAAGGTGTCGTAGTGCATCGGCACCACCCGGTTGGGCTTGATCATACGCACCGCCTCCACCGCGTCCTCGGGGCCCATGGTGTAGTTGTCGCCGATGGGCATCAGCGCGAGGTCGATCTTGTTGAGCCGGCCGATCAGCTCCATGTCGCCGAACAGCGCCGTGTCGCCGGTGTGGTAGACGGTCTTCCCGCCCATCTCCACCACGAACCCGCACGGGGTTCCGCCGTAGACCACGCCCTGCGGCGTCTCGATGCCCGAGCCGTGCCAGGCGGGCGTGAGCTTGACCCGCCCCCACTCGAAGCGGTGCGCGCCGCCGATGTGCATCCCGTGGCCCTCGGCCCCCTGCCCCACGCACCAGCCCACCACCTCGTAGCACGAGATGACCGGCGCCTTGCACCGCTTCGAGAGCGGGATGGCGTCGCCCAGGTGGTCGCTGTGGCCGTGGCTGACCAGCACCGCGTCCACGGACAGTTCATCGGCCTGGATGGGGCATGCGGGGTTGCCGGAGAGGAACGGGTCGATCACCACCGTGTGTTTCCCGTCGGAGAGCGTGAAGCACGAGTGACCGAGGAATCGGACCTTCAACATGCGGGGACCTCCTTGGTCCGCTGGCGGCGCGGCCGGTGCGCGGCCTGCCGCGGGCGCGGCCGCTACAGCCGCGGCAGCGTGATTTCCGTCTGGCCCTGGTACTTGCCCTTCTTGTCCGCGTAGGAGACCTCGCACTCGCCGTCGGCGGCGAAGAAGATCACCTGCGCGATGCCCTCGTTGGCGTAGATCTTCGCCGGCAGCGTGGTGGTGTTGCTGATCTCCAGCGTGGCGTAGCCCTCCCACTCCGGCTCGAAGGGCGTGACGTTGGTGATGATCCCGCAGCGCGCGTAGGTGGACTTGCCCAGGCAGCAGGTGAGCACGTTGCGCGGGATGCGGAAGTACTCCACGGTGCGCCCCAGCGCGAAGGAGTTGGGCGGGATGATGCAGCAGTCGCCCTTGACCCGGTACAGGAAGCTGGCGTCGAACTTCTTGGGGTCCACCACCGAGGCGTTGACGTTGGTGAAGATCTGGAACTCGTCGGCGATGCGGATGTCGTAGCCGTAGCTGGAAACCCCGTAGCTGATGGTGCCCTCGCGCACCTGGCGGTCCACGTAGGGCTCGATCATCTTGTGCTCCAGGCTCATCTTTCGGATCCACCAGTCGGGCTTCACGCCCATGCTCGCCTCCGTACCCTCTCGGGGGTCACCGGGATTCGCGGGAGCCCGGGGCGGCCGTCCCGGACACGTCATGCAGGCCCCGGGCACGGTACTGCTGCCCGAAGCTCACGTAGTGCTTCCAGTTGCCATCCATGTACTGCCGCAGCCGGTCGGGCAGCTCGCGCACCCGACCCGGCACGCCCACCACCAGGGAGCCGGGGGGCACGATCATCTTCTCGGGAACCAGCGTGCCGGCGGCCACCAGCGAGCCCTCGCCGATTTCGGCGTGGTTGAGCACGCGCGAGCCGATGCCGATCAGGCAGCGGCGGCGCACGGTGCACCCGTGCAGCACCACCCCATGACCCACCGTCACCTCCTCCTCCACCACCGTGGGCACGCCCTCGTCCACGTGAACCACCGTGCCGTCCTGGATGTTGGTGCGGGCCCCGATGCGGATGCGGTCGCTGTCGCCGCGCAGCACGGCGCCGTACCAGATGCTGGCCAGCTCGCCGATCTCCACGTCTCCGATCACGACGGCGCCGGGTGCCACGAACGCCGTGGGATGCACGCGCGGCGCGACCCGCAGCCCGGGCAGCGGGGAATCGAAGCCTTCGTTCATGGTTCCTCGGGCAGCGCGCCGGGCGCCAGGTACGGGTTGTCCGCGCGCTCCGCGTCCACCGTGGTCGCGGGGCCGTGTCCGGGGTGCAGCACGGTGGGGCCCGGGAGCGACAGGATTTCCCGGCGGATCGAGCGCGCGAGCGCGCGGGCGTCCCCGCCGGGCAGGTCATGGCGCCCCACCGAGCCGGCGAACACCAGGTCGCCCACCAGGGCGAACCCGGGCCCCACGAACACCACGCCGCCGGGGGAATGCCCCGGCGTCTCCGCCGCGCGCAGCTCCAGCGTGCCGGCCGTGAACCGCTGGCCCTGGACGAGATCGCGCAGCCGGCCGGGGGGCTCGTAGGGCTCCAGTCCGTAGCGCTCGCAGGTTTCGGCGAGCCGCTCGATGAACACGCGATCGGCCGGGTGCAGGTGGGTGTCCACGCCGAAGGCGCGCTCCAGCTCCGCCACCGCACCCACGTGGTCCAGGTGGCCGTGGGTAAGCAGGATGGCCTCCACCGCGAGACCCTGCGCGGCCACCGCCTCCTGGATGCGCCGCGGCTCGTCGCCGGGATCGACCACCAGCGCCCGCCCGCCCCCGGAGACGATGTACGTGTTGGACTGGAATGGACCCACCGGGAAGCACTGCACCCCGGGGCCGGGGCTCATATGACGTTGACCTCGGCGTGCACCTCGCCGCGCTGGAACCGCTCGAACGAGAGCGCCGCCAGCTCCGCCGGCAGCGGCTCGCCCACAGCCGCGCCCGCGACCAGCCGGCCCGCCTCCGGGGCGTGCATCAGCCCGTGGCCGCTGAACCCGTTGGCCAGGAAGAAGCCCCCCACGCCCGGGACCGGGCCCAGCACCGCGTGGTGGTCCGGGGTGTCCTCGTACAGCCCGGCCCAGCCCTTGAACGGCTCCGCCTCCTCCAGCGCGGGAATGCGGTGCATCGCCAGCTCGAACATCCGGTACAGGAACTCGTCGTCCACGTTCTCGTTGAAGCTCGGGGGCTCGGCCTTGTCGGCGAGCCCCATCAGCATGCCGCCGCTCTCCTGGTGCATGTACACGCCGGAGCCGAAGTCCACCACCATGGGGAAGCGCACGTCGAGGAAGGCCAGCTTGCGCGTGGTGAAGATCTGCCGGCGCACCGGCTCCACGGGCAGGTTCACGCCCGCCCACGCGGCGACCTGCCTGGCCCACGGGCCCGCGGCGTTCACCACGGCCCGGGTGGCGATGGGGCCCTGCGAGGTGGTGACTCCGGCCACCCGGCCACCGGCCATCTCGACACCGGTGACCTCCACCTCGGTGAGGATCTCCGCGCCGTGCGCCTTGGCGGCACGGGCGAAGCCCTGCGTCATCTCGTGCGGGCTGGCCAGGCCGTCGGTGGGGCAGAACGTTGCGCCCACCACGTCGTCCACCCGCAGTTGCGGAACGATCCCGAGGGCTTCCTGGGCGCTGATCATCCGCGCGTCCACCCCCAGCGAGCGCTGCAATTCGACGTTCTTCCGGAAGTGCTCCAGGTGCGCCTCGTTGTCCAGCACGAACAGGTAGCCGTTCTGGAAGAAGTCGCACGGCACCCCGGTCTCCTCCTCGAAGCGCTCCAGGAACTTCACGCTCTCGCGGGAGACGATCACGTTGGCCGCGGTGGAGAACTGCTGGCGGATCCCGCCCGCGCACTTGCCCGTGGACTCGGTGCCCAGGAACGCGTTGCGCTCCAGCACCACCACCGAGCCGGCCTTGCGCCGGGCCAGGTGGAACGCCACGGACAGCCCGATCACCCCGCCACCGATCACCACGAAGTCCGCCTGCCTCACCTTGCCTCCTTACGCCGCCCCGCCGCGCCTGCGCGCGCGCTTCTCGGCCCCGCTTCCCGTGGCGGCCAGGCCTGCCCGCGCCGGGAGCCCCTTCCGGGAAGTTCCCGCCGCCGTCCCCGCCTGCCTCCCCTCCGCCCTCTCGATCCGGCGCCACGCCGTTCGCAGGCGCAGCGCGTCCTCCTCCAGCACCGGGCTCTCGCACACCAGCCAGCCGCCCGCGCGATGGTCCCACAGGGCCTGGAGCAGCTCCCGGTACAGGAAGTCCGCCTCCGGCAGCGGCAGGTGGCGGCGTTCCCCGGCCGGGCCATACTCGATTCCCGACACGTGCATGTGCAACCGCCCCAGGGCCTCGCGGCCCAGAGCGCGGCGCACCTTCCCCAGCGTGGTCGAGAACGACTTGTAGCCGTTCTGTCCCCCGCCGTGGCGCGCGTGGTGATGGGAAAAGTCGATGCAAGGATAGACGCCCGGCACCTCTTCGCTCAAGCGCAGAAGGTCCTCCAGGGAACCGTACTGGGTGGGCTTCCCGGTGAGCTCCGGGCGGACCTCGATGTCCAGCCCGGCGTCCCGCACGCGGGCCAGGAGCTCGCGCAGCCCCGCGCGCACGGTGGCGTGCACCTCCCCGGGCGGGTCCCCGTGGGTGAACGCGGCATGGAAGGTGAAGCTGGAAGCGCCGCACAACGCACCCACGCGCGCGGTCTGGAACAGCCGCTCCACGCTGGCGCGGCGCACCGCGGGGTCCCGGGAATTGAAGTTGATGTAGTAGGGGCCGTGCACCGTGAGCGATACGGAGTGCTCCGTGGCTGCCGCCGCCACCTTCGCGGCGGTTTCCTCCCCCATGCGCACGCCGTTCACGAACTCCAGCTCCATGTGATCGAGGCCCAGCTCACGCACGCGGCGCACCCCGGCCTCGGTGCTCCGGGCAGCCGCCGACAGGGGCACGCCGGCGGGGCCGATGCGAAGTTCCGGCCGCATTTCAGGCGGCCGTTCCGCGCAGCTGCGTGCGCGCCGCGGCCAGGACCGACTCGCGGGCGCCCGCCCAGGGCCCGTCCATCAGGATGCCTGCCGCGTGCACGTGCCCGCCGCCGCCGAACTGGGTGGCCAGGCGACGCACGTCCACCCCCACGCGCGAGCGCAGGCTGACCTTGAGCCTCCCGGACGCCAGTTCCATGAACATGATCACGATCTCCACGCCGTCCAGCGTGCGGGGCAGGTCCACGAAACCGTCCACGTCCTCGGGGCGCGCGCCGGAGCCGCGCAGGTGCTCCTGCGTGATGATCATCCACGCCAGCCGCCCGCCGGACTCCACGGTCAGACCCGAAAGGGCCATGCCCAGCAGGCGCAGCACCTCCGGCTTGTTCTTCTCGTAGACCTCGTGCTGAACCTGCGGCGGTTCCACCCCGGCGGCGAGCAGCTCGGCGGCCAGCATGTGGGTGCGGGGACTGGTGTTGGAGAAGCGGAAGCCGCCGGTATCGGTGAGCACGGCGACGTAGAGGGGCAGCGCCACGTCCGGAGTCAGCGCCTGGTCGCCGTCGAGGACGCGGGCCAACTCGTAGATCAGCTCCCCGGTGGAACTGGCGGCGGTGTCGATGATCGCGGCGTGCGCCGGGAAGTCGCCCTCGGCATGGTGGTCGATGCACACGCGGCGCGCCGGGGCGCCCAGCAGGGGGTCCATGAGCCGGCCCAGCCGGTCCGACTTGCTGACGTCCACCACCGCCACCACGTCGGCGTCCCGGATGGCGGCCGCGGCCCGGCCGTCGGGACTGCACCGGATCTCGCCCTGGGGGTCCAGGAAGCGGAAGTTGTACGGCACCTCGTCGGGCAGGACGGCGTGCGCCTCGATCCCCCGCCTTCGGAGCAGGCGCATCAGGCCCACCTGGCTGCCGATGGCGTCGCCATCCGGATGGATGTGCGTGGCCACCACCACCTTGCGGGCGCCGGACAGGATCGACGCAACGTCCTTCCATCGGGCGCGGTCGATGGCCAGGCCCCCGGGCACGGCGTTCTTTTTCTTCATGGCTGGAGAATAGCCTCGGGCGGGGCGGGGCACAAGCCGGGCGGAGCGGAGACCGGTCGCGGGAATGCGGGGGGGAACCCTTGGGATCAGGCGGCGTGCCGGGCGCGGGTCGCCGGCAGGAGGAATCGGATGGTGGTCCCCTCTCCGGGCGCGCTCTCCGGCCAGATGCGGCCGCCGTGCAGCTCCACCAGCTCGCGCGAGATCGAGAGCCCCAGCCCGGTGCCGCGCGCCTTGCGCGTGGCCTCGTTGTCCAGCCGCTCGAAGGGACGGAACAGGTGCGGGAGCTCCTCCGCCGAGATGCCGGCGCCGCTGTCGCGCACCGCGACGTGCAGTCCCTCCGGCGTCTCCTCCACGGACAGGGCCACGTGGCCGCCCTCCGGGGTGAACTTCAGCGCGTTTCCGAGCAGATTGAGGACCACCTGCTGGAATCGGTCGGGGTCCGCCGACCACGCTGCCGGCGCCCCGGCGGCTTCCACCCGGATGGCGATGTCGCGGGAGGCCGCCTCGGCGGCGAGAAGGTCGGCGCACTGGCGCAGCGCCGCGGCCGGATCGAAGTCCGCCCGGCGCAACTCCACCTTCCCGGCCTCGATCCGCGCGAGATCCAGCAGGTCGTTCACCAGCCGCACCAGCCGGTCCACGTTCTGGTGGATGATCCCCAGGACCTCCGCCTGCTGCTCCGCCACGGGCCCGAGCATGCCGGCCTGCAACATCGAGACGGCGGTCTTCGCCGCGGTCATGGGGGTGCGCAGTTCGTGCGCCGCCATGGCCAGGAAGCGCGACTTCGACTCGTTGAGCTCGGTGAGGCGGCCGCGCGCCTCCTCGAGCTCGCGCCCCGAGCGCTCCAGCTCCTGGTTCAACTCGGTGATGTACTGGTTGGTGAATTCCATCGCCGCCGCCCGCTCCTCGATCTCGCGGGCGTGCAGTCGCGTCTCGGTGACGTCGCGGATGCCCAGCCGGAGCATGCCGGGGCCCCGGCCGGCGGCCACGATCACCTCCGCCACGCGCGTGTCGCCGGCGACGCCCACGAAGTTCATTTCCACCCCGGGCACGCTCGCGGAGCCCGAGATCCGGGCGTAAGCCAGCGCGGAGACCAGCCTGGAGAGGGCCTGGGCCTGGCGTTCGCGATCTTCCTCGGCCCAGAATTCCGGCAACGAGGCACCCACGAGCGAGCCGCCCGGAGGGGTGGGTGCCAGCGGGGTGCCGGACGCGCCCGCGCGGGCGGTCACGACTCGCAGCGACGCGGTTTCGACCTCCAGCTCGAGGTCGAGCAGCCGCTCCAGGAGTGGATCGGGTGCCGGCGCCACCGCCGTGGGCCCGTCCCCGCGCGGAACGCGAACAAACGGGCCCACGGCCGCGCAGAACGCGGCCGCCCAGGATCGAAGGATGTGCATGCCAGGATGGAGTATCGGGCCGGAGCAGCGCCAACTTAACGCGCGCTCCCGCCTCAGGCCAGGCGCGTCCGGCGGGACACTTCGCGCAGCGCGCGCAGGTTGGCCAGCGGGGTCTCGGGGGGAATGGAGCAGCCCGGCGCCAGTACGAACCCCCGGCCCCCGGTGGCCTGCAGCGCGGAGGAAAACTCCCCCAGCGCGGCCTCGGGGCTGTCCTCCTGCAGCGCGGCCTCCTGGCTGATCCCGCCCAGGGCGGCGCCGCGCAGCCATGCGGTGGATCCCAGCGCGGCGTTTCCCGGTTCGGTGGAGGCCCAGCTCCATCCCTGCACCGGGTAGTCCGCGAAGCGCTCCACGAAGCTGCGCGCGCGGCAGACGTGCAGGATGTTCAGGGAGGCGTCGGCGACGGCCCCCAGCACGGCCATGTCATCCTCGCGGCTCCAGGTGGCATAGTCCTCCGGGGTCCAGAGATCGTGCGAGGCGAAGGCCGTGGTGGCGTAGAAGATGCCCGCCGCACCCCGGCGCACCGCGGCCGCCGCGAAGTCCCGGAAGGTGTCGCGAACGGCCCCGAGCGCCGCACGCACCAGGTCCGGGTGCGTCCGCGCGGCCGCCACCACCGCGTGCTCGGACTCCGAGGCGTATTTCAGGACCGAGAGCGGGTTGAACACCGTCATGAGCACCGGCACGTCCGGGAACTCGCGGGCCACGCGCTCCACCACTCCCAGGTGCCCTGAGAGGACTTCCGCGCGCTCGGGGTTGAGGCGGCGCAGGCTCGCGAGGTCCTTCGGCCCGCGCACCGGGAAGTCCGTCCGGACGCACTTGGTGCCCGGCGGATCCGGGTAGCGGTAGCGCACGCCCCAATCCTCCACGTGGTACTGGGCGCGGGGGTTGATCTTGATGAAGTCCCAGCCGCCCGCGCGCTGGAAGCGGATGGTGTGCTCGGCGAGGCCTTCGAAGCTCTGCTCGGCCTCGTAGTGGTGGCCCCAGAAGGATGCGGGCACGTGGTCCACGCGGGCCCCGGCACAGGCGGCCAGCATTCGCTCTCTCGGGGTCATGGTCCTCCTGCCAGGTGTGTGGGGCGGCGGGGCGGAGGGTGCTGGCGTGCACCGATGTCGCCCGCTTCCGCACGATGCCAGAAATCCCCCAGTTCCTGCAACGAAAACACGCGATGCTTGCGATATCGTCGCCAAAACTGTATGGTTGAATAATCAAACTGGCCCCGGGAACGGGGCCAGCCACATGAAGGTTCGCCCCCGGAGTCCGACATGCCCGGAGAAGTTCGGCAGGATACTCCAGCCTTCGACGTGGTTCGCCTGGGTGCCCGCATCAAGGAGGCACGGCTCGCGCGCCACCTCCCGATGCGCACGGTCGCCCAGATGGCCGGCGTTTCGGTGACGCACATATCCCAGATCGAGCGGGGGCGGAACTGCCCCACCATCGGGGCTCTGGCGCGGATCGCGACGGCCCTGGGGATCACGCTTCACTATTTCCTGGAGCCGGAGACGCGACCCGAGGTGCGCATGGCGGTCCGGGGCAGCGTGCCGGACATGCGACCCAACGCCACGAACACCCGCCTGCTCGGAGCCTGGATCTCGCAGGGCATCAGCGGGGGCCGGCTCCACGTGGTACGCGGCGCCCTTCACCCCGCCGACTCGGTGGACGACGCGGAATCCGTCTGCGTCCCGGCGATGCAGACCTTCTACGTGCTGGAAGGCTCGCTGGATGTCTGGATCGGTGACGAGTGCCGGTCGTTCTCCACCGGCGACGCGTTCGTGGTACAGCCGGCGGTGCGATTCCGGATGCACAATCGCGGCCCGTCGCCGTGCGAGATCCTCTCGGTGGTCAGGAACGAACAGAGCCAGTGGATCCCGGGCCGCGGCGAACTCATAGCCCGGAGCCTCGAAGAGCTTGCCTAGCGTGAGACGCCCCCACGTCCACCACCCCAGAGGGACCCCCCGGTCCCGGCGGCGCCGACATTGCGCCCCGATGAGGTCATGGCCCACATGAAGAAACTGGACTCCCCCCCCCGGAAGCCCCTGCGGCAGCCGCCGCGTGATGCCCTGGCTGCGCGCGCGGACACTCCCGTGGCAGCCCGGGACGAGTTCCTGCACCCTTCCGGATTCTCCCAGGTGGACCTGGGACAGCGCCTCCGCGACGCCCGACGGGGCGCGCAACTCACGCTCCAGCAACTTTCCCGGCTGAGCGGGTACTCCGTGACGCACCTCTCCCAGGTGGAGCGGGGCCACGCGTGTCCCACCATCGGGGCACTGCGCCGGATCAGCAGTGCCATCGGCCGGGACATCCGGACCTTCCTGGAGGCCAGCCCGCTGCCGGAGGTCTCCATGGTGCGCAAGGGCGAACGGCAGCGACTGCAGCTGGAGTCCTCGCACGAGCAGGTCGAGATCGCCACCCGAAGAGTCCCCGGCGGTGAGATCCAGGCCGCCGTGCACGTGGTTCGCCCGTTCGCCGGCAAGGAGCCGCCCCAACCGTCGGTGGCGGAGAATGCCCGGTACTTCTACGTCCTCCGGGGCCGGCTCGAGCTGCAACTCGAGGACCGTCCGGTGACCTGCGAGGCCGGCGACGCGGTGCACGTCTCGGGCGGATCGCAGCTGACCTTCCGCAACACCGAACGGGAGGCTTGCGAGCTGCTGGTGATCGCGCTGGGTGCCGCCCTGTAGCCGGCGCCGCGCGGGGGGAGGTTCCAGGCGAGGGGAGGCCACCGGGCCTCCCCTCGCGCTGTCCGGGGCCGGTCGCGCCCGACGGGCCCGCGGCCCCGCGCCGACTCAGGGGGCCTCCTCCCCGGAGGCGCGGCTCGCCTTCGCCGCTCCATCCCCCTTGCCGGACTGCTTTGTGGCGGGCTCTAGGCCCAGCGCCGAACGGGTGTCGCGATTGAGCCTCCCGGTGGCCTTGAGACCCCGGCTCTTCTGGAACGCGCGCACCGCCTCATGCAGCTCGGGGCTCCATGCCCCCCCGGTGTCTCCCTTGTAGAACCCCAGCTTCTGCAGAGCCACCGCGGCGCGTCCCACCTCCTGCGCGCGGGCGCCGCTGCGCACCGACGCCTGCTCGCCCGACGCGCGGGCCGCCGCGCGTCCGGCGGCCGCCGGTCCGGGCATCCACGCTGCTGCGATCGCCAGGGCCAGCACCGCCCACCACCCCACCGCAACTTCCTTGCGCATCTCCTGGTCGTCCTCCCGGGGGTAACACTCGGGTGCGGATCCCGCAATTGCAGGAGCCGTGCCGCGGGGTGGCCGGCACGGGCCGGGAGCGGAATCACTGTCAGGAAGGGAGAATGGAGGGCGGATCCGGCAGGCGGGGACCGAGCGGAACCGGGCAGGGGGAGCCGGCGCGCGGACCGGGCGCGCACGCGGGTGGTCACCGTCCCC
>JACRLI010000002.1:0-30501 GCA_016235265.1 Candidatus Eisenbacteria bacterium | reverse complement strand
TGGCACCGGAAGACAAGCAGGCCGGCGGGGAAACCCCACCGGCCCGCGGATTGGATGCGCCGGGTCCTACTGGAAGCGCAGGATCTTCACCGCGGCGCTCTCCGAGCCCGCCCGGAAGCGGCAGAAGTACATCCCGGACCCCACCTGGCTGCCGTTCGCGTCCCGGCCGTCCCAGGTCACATGGCCCGGCCCGGGGAGAAGGTAGCCATCCACGAGGGTTCGCACGCGGCGCCCGGTGACATCCAGGACTTCGAGACGCACCCGCTGGCCGGCCCCCGGGGCGCCGGGATTGATGCCCCCGGTCTCCCCTTCCTCCTCTTCCTCCTCCGAATTGGGCACCTCGTGCCCGGGGACCACGAAGGAGATGCGCGTGGACGCACGGAACGGATTGGGAGCCGACGGCAGGATGCGCAGGGCGACGCGGGGACGCACGAGCGCCGGGGAGTCCACCAGCAGCGGCGTGGCGACGCGGTCGGGCGGCAGCACCTGGATGTCGCTCTCCGGAGAGTCGTCCACCCACACCAGGCCGCGCGAGCCCGGCACGAGCGCGGTCACCCCGTTGAGGCGGTAACCATAGGGCATGGGCTTGCGGGTTCCCTGCGGGATGGACACCAGGGCCGAGTAGACGCCGTCCCCCGCCACGCTGTCCGGGCCGGCGCCGTCGTCGCGGAGCGACACCCCCGCGCCATAGCCCAGCGCGGCGCAACCGCCCACCAGCGTGAGCAGGTCCTTGGACCCCAGGTTGAGGGATCGCGCGTCGGCGCGGAACAGCACCGGCACCGGCCGGGCGGTCTCCTCCGGCCGCGCCATGCCGCGGAAGATGTTGAGCGTCATCCGCTGGATGTTGGGGTCCACGTGCGTGTAGCCCAGATCGTCCAGGCCCCAGCTCCACTGCACCGTGCCCGCGGCGAACACCTTGGCGCCGCGCCCCCCGGGGAATCCGTATTCCGGGGTCGCCTCGTAGTAGGAGCCCACCGAGTTGCTGTTGCCGGATCCGACGCTGGTGACCGCCGTCTGGATCAGCGCCCGGGTGTTCACCGGGCTCTGCGGCGCCAGGTCGTCCCATTCGTAGCCCACGATGTTGGTGCCCAGCGAGTCGCCGGCCACCACGGGGGTGCCGTCGAAGATCCAGTGCTGGGAGTCGTTCACCACGGCGGGCACCCCGATGAAGTTGCTGTGGCCCGCGTACATCACACCCAGCAGCGCCGCCTCGGGGCGGTTCAGGGGCGGATCGCGGAAGCGGACGGTGGTCCGGGTGGAGTCCACGTTGCGCATCGGGTCGCTGTTGGCGTCCTTGTAGCAGACGATGGTCCGACCCTCGTCCTCCAACCGGATCTGCCAATACGCGCAGTTCGCGCCGAACATGGCCATGTTGCGGCCCGAGTCCCGGAAGTTCTCCACCGCGTCGCGCATCTCCTTCGACCAGTACTCGTCGTGACCCACGTTCACCAACAGCTGGTAGTGATCCAGGATCTCGGGGTGGAGCGCGAGGTCGATGCTGGTGCAGTACTCCGCCACGATGGCGTTCTTCTCCATCCACTGCGTGAAAGGCTGCTCGTAGCCGGTGAAGCCGCCCATGCCGTTGTCGAAGGCGTAGGGCCGCTGCAGGCTCACGCGCGGGCTGCGCACGCCGTCGGTGGAATTCCCGTCGTAGAGGCTCTTGCCGCCCCAGTTGTTGTACGCGTGGTAGGTGGCGACCGGCACCAGGTAGAGAATTCGCGACACGCTGCCCGGAACGCGCGGGCGCACCACGAACAGGCAGTAGGTGTAGTCCATGCCCTTGCTGAAGCTGGCCGCGTACACGCCGCTGCGCCAGTTCTCGGGGATGGTGTAGGTGAACGCGACGGGCCAGCCGCAACCGTTGGCGTAGGCGTCCGGCGGCGTGGGGTACTGCTGTCCCGGAAGATCGCGGATCATGTCCACGACCTCGATCTGCGCACCGAACCGGTAGATGCGAAGGTCGTACCGGGGCAGGCCGGTGCTGACATGAAAGGTCACGGCTTCGCCCTGGGCGACACTCGATCTTCCGGCGTACGCCTGGACTTCCATCGCGGACGAGGGGTTGGCCCAGCCGAGGAGCCCGAGCAAGATGATGAGCGGGATCCATCGCCGCAGGCCCGGTTCTTTGCGTCCATGGAGCATCCCACAACCTCCAATGGTGGCACCGTCAAAGAAGAGGGCAGTCAGTTTTTCCGGGGGTATGACCAAACCGGGGTAATTGGTGGACGACAAATGAGTGTAGCGCGTCCGATTCCACAAGTCACTATCTTTCTGGTAGTTACGTGTCACTAAAGCGACTTTCCAAGTAGGTCGCGACGACCCATCTTCACCATTCCGCAATCCCATTCCCTATACCGCAGGCGCCCCCAGTTCGCCCTAACGTCCCCACCGTCGGCAACCGATATACGAGTCAATGGACGGGACGTCCCCCCACCACACCGGAGACAGAGACAGGAACGACATGAAGTCTTCCCCCCTCGCCGGATTGTTCAGACCGCTTGTCCTGTGCTGTGCCGCGGCCGCGCTGGCGATCGCGCTGCCGGACCCGGCGCGCGCCCAGGCCTCCTCGGGCACGCGGGCCGCGGACGAGCTCCGGCAGATGCGCAACGACCTGCACGAAATCCGGCTCCGGTGCCGCGTGAAGCGCTGGGACGAGTCGGTCGAGATGCTGCTGCGCATCAAGAAGGCGTTCAGCAAGTCCACGCCCACGCTGCTCACGCGGCTGTCACCCGAGGACGTGAGCCACTTCAGCTACGCGCTGGCGTCGGTGGAGGACGGTCTGAGCACCCGCGACCTGGGCCAGCTCGAGCAGGGCTTCCAGCTCTCCCAGAGCTCGGTCACGATGATGAAGAGCAAGTTCCCCGGCGACCTCGACCAGGAACTGGACGACCTCCAGCAGGCCGCGGCCCAGGTTGCCTCGAACTCCGCCAAGGGCGACGCCGCAGAGGTGCAGTACTACCTGGAGGAGATCGCCGCCGGGCGCAGGCGACTGGACACGGCGGCGATGGCGTACTCGCGGGAATCCTGGGTGCATTTCGGCCTGGCCGCGGAGAACCTGGCGCGGGCCGCGCGCTCGCGCAACATCCCCGCCACCCAGGCGGCGGCTCAGGCCGTGGCGCAGGACCTGCGGGACATCCGTGACCGCATCGCGAATCGCTAGGAACCCCCGGGGGCCGCACGCATGAAGATGAACCTCCTCAACACGCTGCAGGGACGGCTGATCTTCTATTTCGTGGCGCTGGCCACCCTGCCGCTCCTGGTCGCCGGGATCGCCGCGTACCGCCGCGCCAGCGAGAGTCTCATCCGCGTGGAACACGCGCATCTCCAGGTGCTGCTCGACTCCAAGATGGAGGAGAGCGAGCGCATGATCCGCGTGTTCAGCGGGCAGGACGTGGATCCCGGCACCGTGGTGGCGGTCCTCAAGCCCTTCGTGGAGCGGATCCACGTGGGCAACAACGGCTTCGCCGTGCTGCTGAAGGCCGACGGCTCGGTCCTCTCGAGCCCCTCCGGGCGGGTGCTGCCGGCGCGCGTGGAAGTCTCGCAGGGCGACCTGGCACGCGGCGCCGTGGCCCACTTCGACTGGAGCGGACACCGCTACTACGCGGTGATCCGGTCCTACCCTTCGCGCGACCTGTTGCTGGCGGTGGCCAGCAGCGAATCGGACTTCATGCGCTCCGTCGAGGACCTCAAGACCATGATGATCGTCATGGGGATCCTCACGCTGTTCCTGGCGGTGGCCGCGGCGCTGATCCTGGCGCGCGGCATCAGCCGTCCCGTCACCCGGGTGGTGGGAACGGCGCAGGGGATCGCCCGCGGCGACCTGCGCGTGCAGGTGCAGCCCGGTGGCGGCGTGATCGAGCTCCAGAAGCTCTCCGGCGCCCTGGGTGAGATGAACAAGCAGCTGCGGAGCATGATCCTGCGGGTGCGGGACAGCGCCTCGGGCGTGGGTTCCCTGGCCGGCCGGATCGAGGAGGACTCGCGGCAGGCGGCCGTGGCGGCGCGCGAGCAGACGGCGGAGGTGGAGCGCGTGGTGGTGGCAGTGTCCCAGGCGCGGGCCGCCAGCTCCCAGAGCCGGAACTCCTCGCTGCGCACCGCCGAGCTGGCGCGCTCCTCCGCGGAGGCGGCGCAGCGCGGCCACGACGCCGTGACCGACACCATCCGGGGTATCGAGCGGATCGAGCAGGTGGTGACCGGAGGGGCCGAGATCATCCGCAAGCTCGGCCAGAGCTCCGCCGAGATCGGCGAGGTCATCATGGTGATCGACGAGATCGCCGACCAGACCAACCTGCTGGCGCTCAACGCGGCCATCGAGGCCGCCCGCGCCGACGAACACGGCCGCGGATTCGCCGTGGTGGCCGACGAGGTGCGCAAGCTGGCGGAGCGCACCTCGCTGGCCACGCGCGAGATTTCGCGGACCATCAAGTCGATCCAGGACGACGCCCGCCGGGCCGTGGACTCCATGGAGCAGGGCACCTCGGAGGTCACCCAGGGCCGTGAGCTGGCCGACCGCGCCGGGCTGTCGCTGCGGGAGATCCTGGCGGTGAGCCACCAGATGCTCACCGGCATGGAGGAGAACAACAAGGCGGCCAGCGACCAGGCGCAGGCGGCCGAGGAGATCGCCGACAAGATCCAGCGCATCTCGGCCTCGATCACCGAGACCGACCAGCGCATCGCCTGGGTGGCCGGGGCTGCCGAACAGTTGAACTCCGAGACCGAGACCCTGAACGAGATGGTGGCCCAGTTCCGCCTCGAGTCGGACGGGGGCGCACACGACACCGAGCCGGTGGGGAGCTCGGACCCGGGGGACCTGGAACAGGCGGCCTGAGGCCGGGCGGTCCGCGAAAGCTCGCGGAGCGGGAGAATGACAAGGGAGGCGCTAGCGCGCCTCCCTTGTTGCGTTCGGGCGGTGGCTGCCGCCGGCCTGCGAAGTCTACCTGGCCCCGGCCTTGGTCGAGTCGGCGTGGGCCTTCTTCGCCTTCATCTTCTTCGAGGCCTTCTTGCTGGACTTCTTGACCCTGACTTCCTTCTTCGCGGCGGTGTCGGCCGGCGCGGTCTCGGCGGCGAACGCGGCGCCGGCGAAGGAAACGGCCAGCAGGGCGGCGAAGAGTGCGAGAGAGATGCGCTTCAGCATTTGGAGGATCCTCCTGGTTGTTCCCGCCCTGGGGCGGGGTTGGTCACGCTGTGGACTCGTTCCCGCCTCCGGCCAACCGGCCGTGCGGGGTTGCAGCGCTTCCTGCGTGAAACCTGGGGACTCTGAGGTCGGGCCGACGAGGTGTCGGGTGCCAGTCCCATCCGGGCCAGCGTCTCCGGGGTGAGCTTTCCGGTGCCTTTCAATCCGTGCTGTTTCTGGTACGCCCGGATGGCGCTTCGCGTCGCCGGGCTCATCCTGCCGTCGGCCTTGCCCCTGAGACGGCCGGCGGAGATCAGGATCTTCTGGGCCTTTTCGATCACCGCCCGGGCCGTCGCGGATTCGCCCGGGCGGGCCACGGCGGCCGCGCGGGGCCCGTCGCCGGGCTTCGCGACCCCGCGCCCGGCTCCCAGCAGCAGAGCCGCCGCCAGGAGAGCACCCACGACTGCACGGCAGACAACACGGCGCACGCGACACCCCCTGGGGAACCTGCCGGCTGCGGGTCCACTCTCGACCCTTCCGATCTGACCGTAATCGCAATGGGCATGCCAAGCCGCATGGCCGCTTCCCGGGCGATGTAGCTCATTGCCATGGTGAGTCTTGTGGCGGGGATCGGAGGAAGTGCTGGCTGGAGCGGGGCCGGTCGAGCGGGACAGTGAAAGCCGGGGCGGGGCCCCATAAGGAGTGCCACAGACCCGGAATGCGTTGCTGGACAGTCGTTTCCATGGAGCGCGCCGTTCTGTCACACCGGGCCGCGCCTGTCGCACCCGGATCCGGACCGGGGTGGGCGGAGCCCCAGCCGGGTCTCACTCGTCGACGAGGGAGCCCTCCAGCCCGAAGCGCTGCGCCACCCGGATCAAGGTGCGCCGGCTGATCCCCAGCGCCTGGGCCGCCTGGGTCTTGTTGCCCCCGTGCGCCGCCAGGACCCGCTGGATGTGACGGCGCTGCACTTCGCGCAGCGTAAGGCTCTCCACCGGGGTCGCCTCGGAAGGCGGGGCCTCTCCCAGGCTGGCGATGTGCCTGGGCAGGTCGTCGAGGGACAGGTATCGATTGCCGGTGCGTGCCACGGCGCGCTCGATCACGTCTTCCAGCTCTCGCACGTTGCCCGGCCAGGCGTGGTCCACCAGCCGTTCCATGGTCACTCTCGAGATCCCCTCCACCGCCTGGCCGCTGCCGCTGCGCCGGCACTTCTCCAGGAAGTGCTGGCACAACTGCGGAATGTCCTCGCGGCGATCGCGCAACGGCGGCATGGTCAGGGTGACCACGGACAGCCGGTAGAAGAGGTCCTCCCGGAAGCGGCCCTCGCGGGTCTCGCGCGCCAGGTCCCGGTTGGTGGCGGCGATCACCCGCACATCCACGCGGATCGTCTCGTTGCCCCCGACGCGCTTGACCTCGTGCTCCTGCAGCACCCTCAACAACTTGGCCTGCACCCCCAGGGACAACTCGCCCACTTCGTCCAGGAACAGGGTGCCGCCGTCGGCCTCCTCGAACAACCCGGAGCGGCCGGCCACCGCCCCGGTGAACGCGCCGCGCACGTGGCCGAACAGCTCGCTCTCCATGAGCGGCTCGGGGATCGCGCCGCAGTTCACGGTCACGAACTTCGCGCCCGCGCGCGGCCCATTGAAGTGAATGGCCCGCGCGGCCATCTCCTTGCCGGTGCCCGACTCCCCCTGCAGCAGCACCGTGCTCCGCGAGGCGGCGGCGCGCGCGATGGTCAGGTAAAGCTCCTGCATCGGCTGGCTGCGGCCGATGAGCTGGTCGAGACGGAACTTGTCCGCCAGCTCCGAGCGCAGGATGGTGTTCTCGCGGCGCAGGCGCTGCTGCTCCAGTGCCCGGCGCACCGCCAGGCGCACGGCCTCCATCTTGAAGGGCTTGCTCAGGTAGTCGTAACCGCCCTCGCGCACCACCTCCATGGCGGTGTCGATGTTCCCGAACGCGGTCATGACGATGAACACGGTCTCCGGCGCGGTGGCGCGGACCGCGCGCAGCAGCTCCAGGCCGGACATGCCGGGCATCTGCACGTCCGTCAGCACCAGTTCGAACGGGCGGCTGGCGCAAAGCTCCAGGGCCTCGCGGCCGGCGCGCGCGGTGCTCACCTCGTAGCCCTCCCCCGCGAGGACCTCGCGCATCAGGTCCAGGGTCACGGGATCGTCGTCAACCACCAGCAGGGACGCGCGACTAGGCATCGGACTTCTCCTCCTCGAACGGCGGCAGGCGCAGCGTGAAGCAGCTGCCCCTCCCGGGCCGGCTCTCCACCCCCAGCGTCCCCCCGTGGCGGCGCACGATGTCGCGAGCCACCGCCAGGCCCAGGCCGGTGCCCTCCCCGTGGGGCTTGGACGTCACGAAGGGCTCGAAGATCCGCGGCAGCAACCCGGGATCGATCCCCTGGCCGGTGTCCGCCACCTCGCAGCGCACCCGGCGCGGGGGGCCCGGTTCAAGGGCCGCACGCACCGTGAGCGTGCCGCCCCCGGGCATGGCGTCCACGGCGTTGGTGAACAGATTCAGGAACACCTGCTGCAGCTGGTGCGGGTCCGCGGCCACCGGCGGCAGCCCGTCGGCCGCCTGGATCTCCATGCGAATGCGGCGCTGTTCCAGCCCGGGCTCCAGCAGCGCGGCCAGCTCCCCCAGCACCGCTCCCACGGCCACGGCCCCCCGCTCCGTGCCGGGCGGGCGCGTGGACTTCAGCAGGTCGCGCACGATCGCGGCCACCCGATCCAGCTGGCCCTGGATCACCTGGATGCGGTGCTCGTGCTCGGGGGCCACCGCCCGCTGCTCGCGGAGCAGCTCCAGATGACCGGAGATGGAGTGCAGCGGCGTGCCGATCTCGTGCGCCAGCGTGGCCGCGAACTGCCCCAGCGCCGCGAGCCGCGAGAGCCGCGCCAGTCGCAGCTCGAGATCCACCAGGGTCCGGTTGGCCCGCAGCAGCTGTTCGTTGCGATCCGCAAGCTCCGCGGTCTTCTCGCGCACCCGGCCCTCCAGCTGCTGGTTGAAGTCCTGGATCTCGCTCAGCAGCCTGCGGTTTTCCTCGGCGCCTGCGCGCACCCGATCCAGCATCGAGTCGAAGCCTGCGCCCAGCCGGGCAAACTCGTCGCCGCCGGCGCGCGGCGCCCGCGTCTGCAGGTCGCCCCCCTGGACGCGCGCCATCGCGCGCAGCAGCCCCTGCACCGGCCGCTCCACGGCCCGGTGGAGGAAGAACGCCAGCAGCAGCACGCTGAGCGCCACCGAGAGCGCCATCACCCAGCGGGTGCGCCGGCGCAACTCCGCCGCCGACTCCGAGGCCACCTGCAGCGACATGCGCACCTCGATCGCCCCGCCCACGCGGTTCTCCAGGTGCAGCGGCACCACCACGCGCCAGTACGGGCCACTCTCCCGGTTCTCCAGGCGCTGCATCACGCGCCTGTCCCCTCGAAGCGCGCGCTGCTCGTTCGCCGTCGGACCGGCCTGCTGCGAATCCTCGGTGGACACGAAGAACTGCATCCGTCCTCCGCGGTCCCGGAACACGGTGATGCGGTCCAGGTTCTGCGTGGCCCGGACCAGGTTGTCCATCTCCTCCTTCACGTGGTCCACGGACAGCAGGCTGCCGCGGTGCTGGAAGCCGGCGTCCAGGGCCTCGCCCGTGAGCACGGCCTCGTCGCGCAGGTTCTGCTCCAGCGTCCGCTGGAGCAGCCGCAGCGTGAAGAACTGCACGCCGGTCACCCCCAGGAACAGCACCAGGCCCACCATGCCGGCCAGCTTGACCAGCATGCCTTGGCGCCATCCGGCGCGGACCGGCCGGAGCGGGTCGGTCCCGGACGGGCCCGCACTCATGGGGCCGCCCCGGACGCCGTGCCCGGGCCGGCCCCGGCGGGCGCGGCGCTGCCCGGGCGCCGGCGGGAGCCCGCTCCGAGGAACCGCGCCAGCAGCGAGCGGGGCTCGTGGACGCGGATCAGCGCCAGCGCGATCACCGGGACGAACGTGACCAGGCCGGCCACCCTGCCCCGCGTCTCGGCCACGAAATACCGGCGGTCCCGCGGGGCGCGCAGCGAGAGGCCGCCCAGAAGGTAGCCCATCTCGCGCCCCCCGTGCAGGCGCAGCCAGCGCCCGGACAGCTCCTCCATGCGAACCTCGCGCTCCGCTCCCCCCGGCAGGCCGGGCACGTGCTCCACCACGGTCACACCCTCCCGCTCCGCCCGTTTCACGCCGTGGCGCAGCCGCGCGCGCCGCGGCCCATCCAGCGAGTAGGACCCCAGGTCGAACCACGCCTCCTCGCCGATCTTGAGCCAGGAGAATCCGGCGGACAGCAGCCCGGTGCGCGCTTCGAGCCCCACCTGGTAGAAGGCGGGGGTCCAGCCATGCTCCTGGCAATGGGCGTCAAATTCGGTGGCGGCCGCCGCCAGGTGGCGCTCTTCGCACAGCGGCTCGCCCGCGACCAGCGCCGCCCCGGAGCGCCAGGTGAAGGCAACCACGCCCGGCACGCTGCGCAGGAAGTGGTAGCGCATGTCGCCCTCGAGCGCGAAGTAGGAGGTGCTGGAGCGCCCCATCCCCCGGAGGACCGGCTCCACCCGCGGCCGCTCGCTCTCCTGCCGGCGGCGGTCCAGGAATGGAGCCAACAGCATGAACAGCCCGGTGAACAGCGCGGCCGCTTCCAGCGTGCAGGCGCTGGCCACGAATGCGGCAGCTTCCCGGTTCAGCGGAAACGCGGCGCCGGTCTGGAAGGAAGTGAGCAGGCTCAGCGCCGCGGCGGCCGCGGCGGGGAAGTCCGTGACGTGCGCGAAGTGCTTGCGGAGCAGGTGGTAGCCCGCGGCGGTGTAGGCGAAGGAGAGGACCGCCCCCAGCCCCATCACCGCCCAGCCCCCCGCCAGGCTGACCGGGTCGCTCTTCACCCAGAACTCGCGGCGCAGGAACAGCAACGCAGCCACCATCGCGACGGACAGCAGCGCGACTTCCTCGTACCTGCCCCGGAACGGGTGCGCGAGGGCCGAGAGCGCAAGCAGCACCAGCGAGAACTGCCACGCCGCGCGCTTGCGGCGGGCCAGGCCGCGCGCGAGCAGGAGCAGGAACAGCGCGGCGACGGCCCCGAGCAGCCGGCTGCCGCCGGCCACCTCCAGCGGCAGCCATTCGCGCAGTGCGTCCGCACGGGGGGAAAGGCGCGGCAGGCTGGCCGCCAGGTTGGCCAGCGCACACACCACCGTGACCGCCGCCACCAAGGGCGCGGCTGCGGTCCGGGGACGCGCGACGAGATCGCGGTTCGGGCTCATGGGCATGGGAGGGAACCGTCCCGGGGCACCGTGCGCCGGGCTCGGCACGGCGCGAGAGTAGCAGATTGCGGAGGGGAATCTAGGCGGCTGCGCGGGCCGCAGCCGGGCCGGCGGTCATGGCTTCCTTGAGGCTCCCGAAGCAGCGGATGCCCTTGAGCTCCTGGTAGGCGCCAAAGGCCTGCAGCACCTCGCTGTCCTGGATGACCAGCACCAGGTCGAGGCCCAGGTCCCGGCACATGGTCACCACGTCCGCGAGGCCGGCGACCAGGTGCAGGTCGTTGCCCGCGGTCACGGCGCCAAGGTCCACGGCCAGGCGGGGCGCGCGCTCGGCCGCTGCGCGCTCGAGGCCGGCGCGGACCTCGGTGTCCAGGGCCGGCTGCCACTCGCGGCGGCGCGCCTGTGCGTCGCCGGGGATCTTCATCACCACCCCGCCCTCCACGCGCTCCAGGAAGCGCTGGAAGATTCCCAGGTGGCTCGCGGCGAACTCCCGGACCTCGAGCCGGATGAGCGGTTTGGGCAGCGCGCTCTGGATGCCCAGGGAGGCCAGGCCCGGGGGCATGGCCGCGCCCCGGGGCACCATGGCCACGAACTTGCGGGTGCCGTCCTCGCGGAGCTGGTCCACGAGCATCTTCACCAGCTCCGGCGACTGGCCGGCGTCCACCCACAACGACTCGGGGTGGCGCTCCTTGGCCAGCCGCATCGCGATGCGCACGTCGAGCGCGGTCACCAGCTCGCAGCCGTCGAGCATGATCTCCATGAGCGCGGAGAGCACCTTCTCGTCCCGGTCCACGGCCAGCACCAGCGGCCCGCGCGGGCGGGCCTGCGCCCCCCCGGCGGAGGGCGGCTCGATGTGCAGCAGCTTGCAGACCTTCTGCACCAGCGTCTTCTTCTCGAAGGGCTTCACGATGTATCCCTTGGCGCCCTTC
Source organism: Candidatus Eisenbacteria bacterium (assembly GCA_016235265.1). Classification (NCBI taxonomy): domain Bacteria; phylum Candidatus Eiseniibacteriota; species Candidatus Eiseniibacteriota bacterium. Next base: position 19,210 of record JACRLI010000002.1, on the reverse strand, counting down.
TTCAGGCACTGCAGCACGAACTCCTGGTCGGCCAGGGCCGTCAGCATGATCACCGGAATCCCGGCGATGATGGGGTCGCGGGCCTTGGCGGTGAGCATGGCCATCCCGTCCATGGTGGGCATCTGGACGTCGGCGATGACCAGGTCCGGCTTGGACGCGCGCATGAACTCCAGCCCCTCGGCCCCGTCCGAAGCCTGGATGACCGTCAGGCCCAGCTGGGCAAGGGTGTGCGCGACCACCGCGCGCGAGGTCTTGCTGTCGTCGACGGTGAGGACCTTCACGATGCCTTCCTCTCCCGGGCCGCCGACCGGCCGCCCAGGGCCTTCAGGATCGCCCGGCCCGCCGCGGCGGGAGTGACGGTCCGGTCCACCACCCCGGCCTCGACGCAGGCCCGGGGCATTCCGTACACCACGCACGACGGCTCGTCCTGGGCCAGCGTGACGCCGCCCGCGCGCCGCACCTCGGTCATGCCCGCACGGCCGTCGGCCCCCATCCCGGTCAGGACCAGCGCCACCGTGCGGGAACCGTTGTGCGCCGCCGCGGAGCGGAACAGCACGTCGATGCTCGGCCGCATCTCGCTTTCCGGTTCGCGGGTCAGCCGCACCGAGAGACCCCCCGGAACGATGCCGGTGACTTCCAAGTGATGGTCGCCCGGCGCCAGGAGCACCTGGCCGTGCCGCACCACGTCCTCGGGCCGGGCCTCGCGCACCGGGAGGATGCCGAGGGAGTCCAGGCGCTCGGCAAACTGCCGGGTGAACAGCGGGGGCATGTGCTGCACGATGAGCACGCCGGCGTCCAGCGTGGACGGCAGCGATTCCAGGACCTGCTGCAGCGCCCGCGGGCCACCGGTGGAGGCGCCGATGGTCACCAGGCGCGGGCCGTCGCCGGGCAGGATCCGCACCTCGCCACCGGGTGGGCGCACCGGGACCGGGCGGGGCCCGGCGTGGCGGCAGGCGAGTGCGAGCACTCTCGCCACCAGCCCGGAGCGCAGGTGGGCGGCCTCGGCGTCCGTGAGGCGCGCCGGCTTGAGCATGAAATCCGCCGCGCCCAGCTCCAGCGCCCTCAGGGTGGCCTCGGCACCCGGGGCGGTGTGCGCGCTCAGCATCAGCACCGGCATGGGGAAGTCCCGCATCACGGCCCGCAGGGTCTCGAGCCCGTCCATCACCGGCATCTCGAAGTCGAGCGTGAGCACGTCGGGGCGGGCGTGCGGGATCATGCGCAGCGCCTCCTGGCCGTTGGACGCCGTGCCCACCACCACCACGGAGCGCTCGCTGGACAGCATCCGAGTGAGCGCGGAGCGGATGAACGACGAGTCGTCCACCACCATCACGCGCACCGCGCGGGCGGTCGCCGCCTCGAGGAACGGGCGGGTGTGCGGGTTCGGCGCTCCGATGCCCAAGAAGTCCCCCTGGTCCCTACGTTCCGTACACCATCTCGACCAGCAGCCGCACGCCGTGCGCCTCCTCCGCCACCATCTCCCTCAGCGTGTCCGGCGAGGCGAGCAGCACCTCGTCCTGGAACAACACCTGGGTGCCCAGCTCCAGGCCGCGGTGCTCGGCGTCGAAGGTCTCCTCGTCTCCGAAGCCCTGCTCGAAGGCCAGCTCGTCGCCCAGGTGCACCGCGGCGCACAGCGTGCGCAGCTCGGGCGGGGCGTCCGCCGGACGGTGGTGCATGCGCACGGCCTCCACCACCGGGGCCGGCAGGTGCCAGGTCTGTCCCAGCCAGCACCCCACCTCGGCATGCGTGGTCTGCCACGCCTGTTCCTCGGCCACGCTCACCGGCACGCCGCTCACGCGCGCGGCCGCCTCCACCTCGGCTATCTCGCTGGGGAAGTGGTGGCGGAGGACCAGCCGGCCGAGGTCGTGGAGCAGCCCGGCGAGGTAGGCGTCCTCCACCTGGCCCTGCGAGGCCCGGGACGCGATCAGGCGCGCGAAGATCGCCGACGCGAAGGCGTGCTCCCAGAACTGCACCGGCGGGGCGGAGCGGGAGCTTCCGGCAAACGACTGCAGGATCGAGGAGGACACCACCAGGTTGCGCATGCCGCTGCGGCCCAGGTACACGGCGGCCTCCATCACCGAGTGAAGCCGGCGGCTCAGCCCGAAATACGGGGCGTTCACCAGGCGCAGCGTGCGCGCCGAGAGGACCTGGTCGGTGGCCACCATCTCCCCCACTTCCCGCAGGGTGCTGTCCGGGGCGTTCAGCAGCTCCATCGTCCGCACCACCACCGCGGGCAGCGTGGGCAGGTCGCGCACCTCGCGGATCCGCTGTTCCAGGGGCTCGCGGGGTGGGGCCGAATACCGGGTGTTCTTCACATTCACCTCACGCGGCGGCCGCGGGGGATCCCGCGCCGCGGGCCAGGCCCACCAGGGCCGGAATGTCCACGATCAAGGCCACGTGGCCGTCTCCCATGATGGTCCCGCCGGCGATCCCCGGGACGCGGCCCAGGAATCCCCCGAGGGTCTTGATCACCACTTCCTCCTGGCCGACCATGCCGTCCACCAGGAAACCCACCTGCTTGTCGGCCAGCCCCACGACCACGATCTTCCGCCCCAGGCGCGGCAGCCGCGCGGCCGAGAGGTGGAACTGGTCGCGCAGGTCCAGCAGCGGCAGCACGCGGTCGCGCCAGCGCAGGACCGGGCGGCCCTGGAACTCGTAGCGGCCCTCGCCCCCGTCGGACACCACTTCGATCACCGAGGACAGCGGGATCGCGTAGTGGTCTTCGCCCACCGCCACAAACAGGCTGGGCACGATGGCCAGCGTGAGCGGCAGCTTGAGCGTGACCTGCGTTCCCCATCCGGGCTCGGAGAGGATCTCGATCATGCCGTGGTAGGTCTTCAGGCGGCTGCGCACCACGTCCAGGCCCACCCCGCGCCCCGAGACCTCGCTCACCGACTCGTTGGTGGTGAGACCGGGCAGGAACAGCAGGTCCATGAGCTCGGGGCGCGACATCGTGTCCACGGCCTCCTGGGTCGCCAGTCCCAGCCGCACCGCCTTGTGCCCGATCAGGGCCGGGTCGATGCCTGCGCCGTCGTCGGCCACGCGGACCAGGATGTGGTTGCCTTCGTGCGACGCCGAGAGGAGCAAGGCGCCGGCTTCCGGCTTGCCCGCAGCGCGGCGGGCCCCGGGAGCCTCGATGCCGTGGTCGAGGGCGTTGCGCACCAGATGGGTGAGCGGGTCCAGGATGGCTTCGGCCACCGTCTTGTCCAGTTCGGTGTCGCCGCCGGCCATGGAGAACTGCACTTCCTTGCCCAGTTTCGCGGCCAGGTCGCGGACCATGCGCGGGAACTTGCGGAAGATCCGCTCGACGGGGACCATCCGCACCTTCAGCACCGCCGCCTGCAGCTCCGCGGTGATGCCGTGGATGCGCCCGGCGTTGTCGGCCAGCGATTCGGCGAGCCGCTCCGAGGGCTTGCCCGAGCGCAACTCCCCGGCCAGCTGCTGCAGCCGGTTGCGCTCCAACACCAGTTCCCCGACCTGGTTCATGATCTGGTCGATCCGCGCCACGTCCACGCGCACCGTCTGCGCGTCCCGGTCACCGCGGTGGGCATCGTGGGCCTCCGCGTGCACGGCTTCCCCGGCGTGCCCGGCCCGGTCGGCCTCGGAGTCCGCGCCCGCCGCATGCGCGAACGGCGCAAAGGGCGCGGGCACCGGCGGGAAGACGGACGGCGGCGGGGTGGAAGAACCCGGCGCTCGCGCCGCGGAAGGCGCGGCCGGAACGGGCGCCATGGCCGCGGGCAGGGAGGTCACAGCCGGTGCCGAAGGCGCAGCCGGAACGGGCAGCGCGACTGGAACGGGCGGCGCGGCTGGAACGGTCTGCGCGACTGGAACGGGCGGCCCGGCCGGCGCCCCGGCGGCCTGGCCCGGCGGCACGCTGGCGAGTCCGGCGATCCGCGCCTCGATCGTCGTGGCGTCGGGCAGCGGATTGGCTTCGTCGCGCAGGTGCTCGAGCATGTTGCGCAGCAGGTCGGCGACCAGCAGCAGGCAATCGGTGATGGGGGTCGAGACGCGCAGCTGCCCGTCGCGCACCAGGGCCACCAGGTCCTCGGCGTGGTGGCTCAGGTCCACCATCGGGGAGAAGTTGAGGAAGCCGGCGTTGCCCTTCAGGGTGTGCAGCGTGCGGAAGACGCGCTTCACCACGTCCTCGTGGCCGCCCTCCTCCTCCAGCGAGAGCACATCCTCGATGAGCGTCTCGATGAGTTCCTCGGTCTCCGCGAGGAAGTCGGAGAAGAGCTCGGGGTTCTGCCGGATCTCGTCGTTCACGGGCTCCAGGGCCTCACGCCGCCAGGGACTGGGACTCTTCTTCGGTGAGCAGCCGCTGCAGGTCGAGGATCATGATCAGACGGTTCTCGAGTTTCGCCACGCCCTGCACGTAGGGCTCCGGCCGGCCGCGGGGGCCGGTGTCGGGAGGCGGCTCGATCTGCTCCAGCGGCACGCGGATCACCTCGGACACCGAGTCCACGCGGAAGCCGATGGTGTGCGGGGGCAGGTCCGCCACCAGGATGCGGGTGCGGGAAGTCAGGTCGGCGTGCGCCATGCCCAGGCGCGTGCGCAGGCTCACGACCGGGATCACCTTGCCACGGAGATTCAGCACGCCCACCACGAAGGGGGGCGCGTTCGGGACCGGCGTGACGCGGGCCACGCGGATGATCTCCTGAACGCTCAGGATGTCGATGGCGTACTCTTCCTCGCCCAGCCGGAAACTGACCAGCTGTCGCGGCGCCGTGGAGCTGTCGCGCTGGTTCATTCAGTTCTCCTCGAAGGGAAGATCCGGGCCGGAAGTTGGTTCCCGGCGCTACTGAAGAATCGGCCAAAACGGGCAACTTCTTTAGGGTTGGCGGGGCGGGCGGGCACGCGAATGGGGCCGCGCCCCGCGGGCACGGCCCCAATTGCGCATCCGGTGGCCGGTTTGGCCCCTAGCGACGACCTTTCTGCCAGTCCCGGTAGGCCTCCAGGCCCCCGCGCAGGTTGTGGACGTGGGCGAAGCCGCTGCGGGCCAGCACATCGGCGGCGGCGCGGCTGCGGACCCCGGAGCGGCAGTACACCACCACGTCCTTGTCGCGATACGGCTCCAGGTCCTTGAGCCGGGTCTCCAGGTCGGTCACCGGAATCTGCTTCGCGCCCTCGAGGTGACCCAGGTCGTCCATCCACTCGTACGGGAAGCGCACGTCGAGCAGGAACGCGCCCTTGGAGAGATAGTCCCGGGCCTGCCCGGGGGAAATGTCGTCGAAGGTGCCGGGAGCGGACGGCGAGACGGCGGCCGACTGCGAGCCGGGGGCGACGCCACCCTCCGGCGATCGGGGGCCGCAACCGGCCATGACGCAGGCCCCCGCCGCGAACGCCAGAAGAAGCTTCCAGTCCCTGTGAGCCATGTGGGGTGCCTCCGTTCGCATGAGTCCCGTCCCGGGCGCGGCGCACCCCGTCGGGGAGCCCGGGCCGGGCCCGAGTATGGACGCCCGGAGCACAATCTGGGAAGATGCCCCGGCTGCCGCAGCCGCGCAGGCCCCCGGGCGCGCGGCAGCCCCCGAAATCGCCCGGGGCCGGTCCCGCTGGCCGCAACCGCGCAGCGACCGCCCCGTGCCCGCCAGCCCGATGGAAAGGAACCCCATGGACCCCGTGCTCCGGGTGGGCCACAGCCCAGATCCCGACGACGCCTTCATGTTCTACGCACTCGCCCACGGCCATGTGAAGGTCCGGAACTTCCGGATCGAGCACGTGATGGAGGACATCCAGACGCTCAACGAGCGAGCCATGCGCGGGGAGCTGGAGGTCACGGCGGTGTCCGCCCACGCCTTCGCGCACCTGAACGGGCGCTACCACGTGCTCAACTCCGGCTCGAGCGTGGGCCGCGGCTACGGTCCCACCGTGGTGGCGCCCGTGCCCCGCGGACTGAACTCGCTCATGGGCAAGAAGATCGCCGTGCCCGGGCTGCTCACCACGGCCCACCTGTTGCTGAGCCTGCGGCTCCAGGAGTGGGAACCGGTGGTGATGCCCTTCGACCAGATTCCGGACGCCGTGATCCAGGGCCGGGTGCCCGCGGGGCTGATCATCCACGAGGGGCAGCTCACCTACCGCGAGATGGGACTGCACCTGGTGGAATCCCTGGGCGAGTGGTGGGAGCGCGAGACGCGGCTGCCGCTGCCGCTGGGCCTGGACATCGTGCGCGCCGACCTGGGCGAAGCGCTGTGCGCCGAGATCGGCGTGGCGCTGCACGACAGCGTGCGCTTCGCGCGCGCCCACGAAGACGACGCCCTGGACTACGCCATGCAGTTCGGGCGCGGCATCGAGCGCGAGACGGCGCGCGAGTTTGTGCGCATGTACGTCAACGACGACACCGAGGACATGGGCCAGGAGGGCCGCGAGGCGCTGCGCGAGCTGTGGAAGCGCGGGGCCGACGCGGGCATCCTGCCGGCCGTGGGAGACGTGAAGTTCGTGTAGCGCGACCCCGCCTGCCGGCCCCGGCTACAGCAGGACGACCGGGGCCTCGTCGAAACGCCTGAGGATCTCGTAGGTGGTGGTCCGCTGCGCGGGCACGAAGCCGCTCTCGCGGATGATGTCCCGGATCTCCTCGATGGTGGTGCGGTTGTGGTGCTCGGCGGAAGCCAGCACGTTCTCCTCGAGGATCGTCCCGCCGAAGTCGTCCGCCCCGAAGTGCAGCGCGATCTGGCCGGCCTTCTTCCCCTCCGAGAACCACGACGCCTGCACGTGGTCGAAGTTGTCCAGGAACAGCCGCGCCACCGCCAGCACCCGCAGGTACTTGTGGCTGCCGGGCACGTGCGTCACCTTGGGCTCGAGCCAGGTGTTGGTGGGCTTGAAGCACCAGGGGATGAACGCGGTGAAGCCACCGGTCTCGTCCTGCAGCCGGCGCAGCCGGTCCAGATGTTCGAGAATCTCCTCGTCGGTCTCCACGTGGCCGTACATCATGGTGGCGGTGGTGCGGAAGCCGATCCCGTGGGCCTCGCGCATCACGTCCAGCCAGTCCTCGGCGGTGCCCTTCTTCGGGCTGATGCGCTGCTTCACGCGGTTGGACAGGATCTCCGCGCCGCCCCCGGGGATCGTCCGCTGGCCGGCATCCCAGAGCGCCTGGAGCACCTCCGGGACGGTCTTCGAGCACACCCGGGCCAGGGTGCGTATCTCGCTGGGCGAGAAGAAGTGCGGCGTGACCTGCGGCACCTGCCGGCGGCACTCGCGCACCAGCGCCACGTGGTAGTCCAGCGTCAGGTCGGGGTGGTTGCCGCCCTGGAGCAGGATCGTGGTCGCGCCCAGGGCCGCGTGCTCCTTGAACTTCTCCACCATCTGCTCGACGGTGTACAGGTAGCCCGCGGGATCGCCCGGCTTGCGATAGAACGCGCAGAACAGGCAGTCCGTCTCGCAGTAGTTGGTGTAGTTGGGGTTGGTGTCCACCACGTAGGTGACCACCGGCTCCGGGAAGCGCCGGAAGCGCTCGCGCCGGGCCAGCTGCCCCAGCGGCAACAGGTCGGCCTGGGTGAGCAGGAACAACCCGTCCCCGACCGAGAGGCGCTCGCGCGCCTCCACCTTAGCGCGGATCGAAGTCAGCGAGCTGGTGCTCTTCAAGCAACCTCCGGAAGCGCGCCTCGCCTTCGGCCTCGGCGTCGCCGAAGCGGTAGGTGAAGCGGCGCAGGTAGATCTCCAGTTCGGGGGCGGGCACGCCGATGTCGGCCGAGCGGCGCGCGGCGATGTCCCCGGCGCGCTCCAGCCCGGCGTCCAGCCCCCTCGAGAGGGCCGCGGCCAGGCCCCGCTTCTCCGCGGCCGGCAGGCTGCGGCGCACCGCCCAGCGGGCAAACACGAACGGCAGCCCCTGCCACGCGCTCCACGCCTGCGACAGGTCCAGCACGTGAGGGAACCCGCGCACGCCGTGGTAGCCGCGCCGCAGCGCGTCGTCGCCGATGACCAGAAACGCGTCCGCCCCCTCCACCCAACCACGGGCGTAGGAGGCCGGCTTCACCCCGAGGTGCCGCTCAAGCAGCAGGCGCAGCAGCCGCACCGAGGTGGCGCTCTGCGAAGTAAGCGCCACGCGACCGCCATCCAGCTCCTCCAACGGGCGTCGCGCGAAGCACAGCACGCTGTTCACCGCCCCGCGGCAGGCGATGCCCATGCCGCCCAGCGGCTCGAAGTCCGCCTCCATGCGGAACAGCTCGGCCACCGGGATGGCCCCGGCGTCCACCGCGCCTTCGCGGCACAGCCGGGCCAGCTCGCGCGGCGGGACGGACATCGTGTCCGCGTCGGGAAGCTCCAGCCCCTCGAAGAACGGGTCGGTGTTGAGGTACGCGATCCGCCCGATCACGGCGCGCCGCGAGGTCCCGGTGTTCACGCGTGCGCCTGCACCACGCGATACAGCGCGTCGCGCTCCACCGGCACGAGGTGCGCCTCGCGGATCATGCGCAGCAGCTCGTCGCGCGTGTGGCCGGCGGCCGACTTCGCCTGCCCGTCGTGCATGTGGACGATCTTCTCCCGCCCGATGGTGCCGTCCAGGTCGTCGGCGCCGAAGTGCAGCGCCACGGCGGCGGTGTCCTCCCCCAGCATCACCCAGTAGGACTTGATGTGGTCGATGTTGTCGAGCATCAACCGGGCGGCGGCCACGGTGCGCAGGTCCTCGAGCGCCGAGGCCGGGCGGCGCACCAGCCCGGTGTTTCCGGGTTGGAACGAGAGCGGGATGAAGGCCTGGAACCCGCCGGTCTCGTCCTGCAGCTCGCGCAGGCGGAGGAAGTGCTCCACGCGCTCCGCGTGCGTCTCGATGTGCCCGTACAGCAGCGTGCAATTGGTCCTGAACCCCATCGCGTGCGCCCGGCGGTGGATGTCCAGCCAGCGCTCCGCGGAGATCTTGCCCCTGAACAGTTCGCGGCGGACGCGCTCGCTGAACACCTCCGCGCCGCCCCCGGGCATGGTGAGCAGGCCGGCCTCGCGCATGACGGTGAGCACCTCCTCCACCGTCTTCTTCGTGATCTTGCAGAAAAAATCGATCTCGGGCGCGGTCCACGCCTTGATCTGCACCTCCGGGTAGGCCTCGTGGATGGCGCGCACGATGCCCACGTACTTCTCGAAGGGCCAGTCGAAGTGGTGGCCGCCGACGATGTGCACCTCGCGCACGTCGCCGCCGCAGCGCTCGAGAATCTCCTCGATGGTCATCTCGTAGGCGTGGGCGTCCCCCTTCTTGGCCTGGAACTCGCAGAACCTGCACGAGAGGACGCAGATGTTGGTCGGGTTGATGTGGCGGTTCAGCACGAAGTAGGCGTTGTCGCCGTGGCGGCGCCGGCGCACGGCGTCGGCGATCCGGCCCAGGCCCAGCACGTCCGGCGTGCGGAAGAGGTACTCCCCCTCCTCGCGCGTCAGCCGGCTCCCGGACAGGGCCTTGTCCGCGATGGGTTCGAGCCCGGGGTCCACGACTGCCAGGTCCACGGTGACTTGCGACATCCATCCTCCAAGGGGACGGCCAGGAATCGTCTCGAATTCGGCGACCACGGGCGGGCCGGTGCGGCGCTTCGCGCGGCTACAGCTCGGTGATCTTCTCCACGCGGACCGGGTCCTTGGGGCGGCGCGAGCCGCCGGCATGGACCACCGGCACGCGGTCGATGGCGTCCACCGTGCCGGTCCCCTCCACCACCCTGCCGAACAGATTGTAGTTCTTCGGGAGCTTGCCGGTCAGGTCGGAAGTGCACACGAAGAACTGGCTGCCGTTGGTGTTGGGCCCGGCGTTGGCCATCGCCAGAGTATATTTCAGGTATTCGCCCTGCACCGGCTCGTCCTGGAACTTGTAGCCGGGCCCGCCCGTGCCCCAGCGGGCGGAGTCGGGCGTCCGGGTGAGCGGGTCGCCGCCCTGGATCACGAAGCCCGGCTCGACGCGGTGGAACAGGGTGCCGTCGTAGAAGCCCTCGCGCACCAGCTTCAGGAAGTTGGCGACCGTGACGGGCGCCTTGTCGGGGTGCAACTCGAAGATCATCTCGCCGTGGCTGGTCTCCAGCTTCACGCGCGGCGCGACAGGTTCGGGCATGGTGTCTCCTGGAAGCCCCGTCCTGCGGGGCGGAGGTTGTCGTTCGCGATCGCACCGGCACGGACCGGGCGCGATTCCTGGTGCGCGGCCGCCCCGCCACGGGCAGGGCTGGCCGTCCTTCGGAGCAGGCCTACAACACCGTCATCCGGATCACTTTCACGGCCGAGACCGGACTGTGCATGCCGCCCGCCACCGGGCGGGTGGGCACGGCGTCCATGGCGTCGGCCACCGGCATGCCCTCCACCACCCGGCCGAACAGGTTGTAGCGCTTCGGCAGGCGGCCGATCAGGTCCCCGGTGCACACGAAGAACTGGCTGCCGTTGGTGTTGGGCCCGGAGTTGGCCATCGCCAGGGAGTACTTGTAGTACTCGCCCTTCACCGGTTCGTCCTCGAACTGGTAGCCGGGACCGCCCTGGCCCCACGTGGCGGGGTCGCCGCCGCGGGTGTTGGGGTCGCCCCCCTGGATCACGAACCCGCGCTCCACCCGGTGGAACAGCGTGCCGTCGTAGAAGCCCTGGCCGGCCAGCTTGAGGAAGTTGGCGGCGGACTTGGGAGCCCGGTCCGTCCACAGTTCGAAGACCATCACGCCCATGCTGGTCTCCACCCGCACCCGCGGCAGGTTCGCTGCCTCCGCGGGCTTGGCGGCGTCCGCCGGCTTGGCGGCGTCCGCCGGCTTGCCGGCCTCGGCGGGCTTCCCGGCCTCGGCGGGCTTCCCGGCCTCGGCCTTCGCGGCCGTCTCCGTGGTGCCGCCGTACTGGGCGGCCTTGTACCCGCCGCACCCGGGAAAGAGTACCGCGGCGGCGAGGGTGACGGCGATCAGGTTGCGCATGGCATCTCCCTTGAATTTCAGGCGCGCCTTCGCGCCCGTCGGAACTCGGGCGCGTTTCCGCGCCCCATGGCGTCGATGCTCCAGGCAACGGGCGCGGCGGCCGCTACAGCCCGTACTCCTTCCAGCGGGCATCCACCCGCTTCACGATTTCCCCGGACATCACCAGCGGCTCCGGGAAGCCCTGCTTCCAGGTGGCGTCAATGGCCATCCGGCCGTGCGGCACGGCGGCGGCGTGCACCAGGTCGCAGCTTTCGAAGAACACGTCGCGCGCGGCGTCGAAGCGCGTGAACATGCCCCACAGCCACAGCACCGGATCGTCCAGCGGCACGTCCGGGCTCACCGCGACCACGAAGCGGATCCGCGGGTCCAGCGGGGCGTCGAGGAGCCTGCGCAGCACCTCGCGCGGGTCGCGCGCGACCTGCACCGTGAGCCACGTGTCCTCCGCCACGGACGAGGCGAGCACCCGCGGGTCCACCGCGCGCGGATCCACGCTGCCCGGGGGACGCGCGGGGGCCGGATCCTCCGCCACCACGCGCTGCGAGGCGCCGTCGCGCCGTCGCGTGGCGTCGAGGATCATCCTCGAGCCCAGGTTCAGCCGGCACGAGGTGAAGTCCAGCGTGTCCAGCGGCAGTCCCGGCAGCAGCAGGAAGTCCTCCTCCGGGCGGAAGTGCTCGCGCAGCGCGCGCAGCACCGCGCGGAAGTCGCGCACATCCACGTCGGGGTCCACCACCACGGCGATCTTGGTGAGGCCCAGCTGGCCTTCGCCGAGCAGGGACAGTGCGGTCTTCACCGCCTCCTTGGCATAGCGGCTGTCCACGGAGACCACCAGCAGATTGTGGAAGCCGGTCTCGTAGTAGGTCCACATGTCGCACAGCTCGGGATGCAGGATCCTGAGGATGGGCTTGAACAGCAGCTGCACCGCGTTGCCCAGGAACTTGTCCTCCATGGGCGGCTGGCCCACCACCGTCGCCGGGTAGATGGCGTCGCGGCGGCGCGTGACCTTCGAGAGATGGAACACCGGGAACGCCGCGGCGGCCGAGTAGTGGCCGAAGTGGTCGCCGAAGGGACCCTCCACGCGCCGCTCGTGCGGGGGCACGAAGCCCTCGAGGATGAACTCGGCCTCCGAGGGCACCTCCAGGGGCACGCTCGCGCCCCGGGCCATCGGCACCGGGCAGCCGCGCAGGAATCCCGCGAAGGCCACCTCGTCCACGCCCTCGGGCAGCGGGCAGATGGCCGAGAACATCAGCGCCGGGTCGCCGCCCAGGACCACCGCCATGGGCAGAGGCCGGCCCAGCTTCTCGGCCTCCACGTAGTGGTACCCGCCGCCTTTCATGATCTGCCAGTGCGCCCCGGTGGTGCGCGCGTCGAACTTGTGCAGGCGATACGTGCCCAGGTTGCGCCGGCCGTCCGAGGGGCTGCGCGTGAGCACCAGGGGAAAAGTGATGAACGGGCCGCCGTCCCCGGGCCAGCATTTCAGGATTGGCAGCCGGTCCAGGTCGGGTTCCTCCACCACCTGCTGCGCGGGGCCGGGCGCCAGCCGCGGCGGCCGCATGGCCAGGCCGCGCAGCAGCGTGCCGCGCTCCCGCCAGATGGCGCCGGGCTTCGGTGGCTGGAAGGCGTGCGCCAGCCGGGTGAATGCCTCGCCCAATTCCGCGGGGTGGCCGCGCAGCGCCCGCTCCATGCGGCGGTCGGTGGCGTACAGGTTAATGGCCACGGGGTAATCCGCACCCTCCACCTTCTCGAAGAGGATCGCCGGCCCGCCGTGCAGGATTGCACGGCGGGCGATCTCGGTGATCTCGAGGTGGGAGCTCACCGGCACCGAGACCCGCTTGAGGTCCCCGTCGCGGTCCAGCGCGGCCAGGTAGTCGCGGAGGTTGCGGAAGCTCACTCGGACTCCCCCTCGTCCGCACCACCGCCGGGTTGCGGCTCCCCGGCCCGCGGGCCGGCCTCGCCGGCGCCGGGAACCAGGCGCAGGGACGCCTCGCCAGCCGCGGCGGGCCGGAGCCCCTCGAAGGGCCGCGGGTCGGCCACGCCGAGCACCCCCAGCACCTTGTCCACGAAGTGGTCCACCAGCTCTTCCAGCGAGGCGGGGTGCTTGTAGAACGGGGGCGCGGCGGGCATCACCACCACCCCCTCGTGCGACAGCCACGCGGCGTTCTCCAGCGCGGCGGTGGACAGCGGCGTCTCGCGCACGCACAGCACCAGCCGCCGGCGCTCCTTGAGCATGGTCTCGGCGGCGCGAGTGAGCAGGGTGTCGGCCAGCCCGTGGCGGATGCGGGCCAGGGTGGCCACGCTGCACGGGATCACCACCATGGCCTCGTAGCGGTTTGAGCCCGACGCCGGGGGCGTGGCCATGGCGTTCTCCGGCGGGTAGATGTTGCGCACCAGCGGGCGCAGGTCGTCCAGGGTCAGACCGCACTCGTCGCGCAGGATCTCGCGCGCCCAGCGCGAGACCACCAGGTCCTTCTCACCCGGGCAGCGCTGCAGGAAGCGCACCGCGTAGGGCGCCCCGGACGCTCCGCTGATGGCCACCAGCACGGACACTCGGGTCTCCTATCCCAGGAACACGCCGGCCAGCACCAGCGCCAGCACCGCGAAACTCAGCCAGGCGTTGAACTTGAAGAACGCCAGGTTCACGTCGGTGGCGTTCCGGTGCTCCAGCAGCAGCAGCGCGCCGCAACCCGCCAGCGCCACCCACGCGACGGGCCCGTGCAGGCGGGTGAACGTCAGCCAGCCCAGCGCGGCGAAGGCCAGCGCGTGCAGCGCCGCCGAGACCGCCAGCGCCCGGCGCGCGCCCAGGTCCGCGGGCATCGAGTGCAATCCGTTGCGCCGGTCGGAAGCCTCGTCCATCGTGGAGTAGATGATGTCGAACCCGCTGACCCAGAAGAAGGTGAACAGCGCCAGTGGCGCGGCCCCGCGCAGCGCCGGCCCCGGGTCCGGGCGCACCGCGAGGTACGCCCCAAGCGGCGCCAACGCCAGCGCCAGGCCCACCCCGAAATGCGCCAGCGGCGTGAACCGCTTCAGGTACGGGTAACCCCAGAACACCAGCACCGGCAGCGGCGAGAGCGCCACGCACACCGGGGCCAGGTAGAACGCACCGGCCTCGTACACCAGCAGCGCCGCCACGGTGGCGATCCACGCCTGCGGCAGCGAGATCCTGCCCGCCGGAAGCTCGCGCGCGGCGGTCCGCGGATTGAGCGCGTCCAGGCGGCGGTCCACGATCCGGTTGAGGCTCATGCCCGCGGTGCGCGCCCCCGCCGCGGCCACCAGGGTGACCAGGACGCGGTCCCACGGCGGCAGGCCGCCTGCCGCCAGCACCGCCGCCGCCAGCAGCACCGGCACGGAGAAGAGCGTGTGCTCCAGCTTCACGTAGGACCGGAACCGGGCCCAGGTGAACGCCGGCCCTTCCGGCCCGGCATGTGCGGTCGTGTCCGCCCCCACGGCGCTCCTCGCGGCCCCGCCCTTCAGGCGCGGCCGTCGGCCTCGAAGGCGATGGCGGCGTAGGTCACCACCGAGGCGGAATCCTCCTCGGGGGACTGTTCGTAGCGCAGCAGCCGGCCGCGTCCGCCGCCCATCACGCGCAGCATCAGGTAGATCGCGGAGAAGCCGCACACCTGCGTGCGGTTGCGCTCCCTCGCCACCGCGTCGAACCACTGCTCGGCGTCCCCGGTCAGCGCCGCGTCCACCAGGGCGCGGTCGCTCTCCTCCAGCCGCACCAGGTTGTCCTCGGTGGGCTTCCAGTCATCCCCGAAGCGCATGCCGACGTGCGAGAGATCCACGCCCGCCAGGAAGCGCACCCGCCGACCGGTAGCCTTGAGCGCGCCCCGGAGCGTGTCCACGAAGTGGTTCACCACCTCGTCGTCCGAGGGCCTTCTGCCGGCCTCCAGGAAGCCCGAGAACGGTCCGCACAGCAGCGGCACCATCTCGAATCGAGCCCCGCGCTCCATCAGCGAGGCCAGGAACAGCGCCTGGAACTCCAGCGAGTGCTCGTCGCGGTGCGCGATCTCCTCGGCGAACACCTCGTCGCCGAATTCCGCGGCCAGGGCGTCCACCACGGGTACGCACGTCGGGACTGTCCCCAGCGGCGTCTCGAAGTCCTTGCGCGTAGGCACCACCAGGCTGCCCAGCACGGCATGCCCGGTGCCGAACGCGGCCACCACGTCGGGCTCGCGGTGGTCCCCGCCGGGCACGATCAGCCTGGGGGCCGCGTCCTCCCAGGAGAGGTAGGCCAGCGCCATGGCCGGCCCGCCGCGCCGCGGGTCGATGTGCGGCGACACCAGCGCGTCGGCGGGCGCGTGGTCCGCTTCCGCGGGCCGGAACTTCAGGGCCTCCTCGCGGAGGCCGGCCAGGTGCGCGCGCAGTTCGGCGGGCTCCTCCGGGTAGCTGATCCCCGCGAGCGCGGCCGCCCGCACCGGCAGGCCCCGGTACTCCCGCTGGAGGCGCCGCCAGGCGTCCTGGAAGCGCGGCGAGTCCAGCAGCAGCAACTCGTCCAGCCGGCCCACCAGCTGGCGCAGCAGCCCGCCGACCTGCAGGTCCCCGGTCTCCTTCAGCACGAACGCCGCGAGCTGCTCCACGGTGCGCGAGCCGTCCAGCAGCTCGAGCAGCGGCAGGTACTCCACCGGCAGCACCACCGCGTCCTCCACCACGTGGAGCGGATCGGCGAGCACCAGCAGGTCGCGACCCTGGTCCTGCACCGCCGTGACCTCGAGCGGGCGCAGCAGCGGCCGCAGCGTGCCCGACTCTCCCGGGTCCTGGATCTGGATGAGGTCCGCCATGGTTCCTTTCGGTTCGATGCGGAGATGGTCACGCGGGGCACGTCCGCTGGCGAATCGCGGCCGGTGCGCTCAGGCCCCGGGCAGCATAGCCCCGTCCGGGAGGAAAACAAGCGGGCCCGGCACCCGCCGGGCCCTTGAAGATTGGTAGCGCTACGGGGAGTCGAACCCCGGTTTGATGGCTGAGAACCACCCGTCCTGACCACTAGACGATAGCGCCACAGACTTTGGACGCACAGGCCGATTCCGAGGCGATCGGAACTCGAAAATACTAGGCCATTCCCGGCACCGCGCGCAAGAGGATTCTGCGCCCGATTCGGGGGCCAAACCCAAGCCACGCAAGACATTCGCCCCCGGGGAGCGGGTCGCTGGGGGCGCCGGAAGCGGGCTCAACATCCGCGCCCCGGATGCCGAAATTGACCCCGGGGCCCGGGGCCGACCCGCACGTCCGGCGCATGTCACGCGAAAGCCCGCCCGGCGCGGGCCGGACGGGCGTGGCATGTTGGCTGGGGGACTAGGATTCGAACCTAGATTCTACGGTCCAGAGCCGCATGTCCTGCCGTTGGACGATCCCCCAGCACCGGCGCCGCCGCAGTGTCCCTCGCCGGGGCTCCCGCGGGTCGATCTACGCTGGAAAGCCAAGCCACAGAATACGATACAGCCGCGGTCCGGAGCCTTCCGGCTCCCGCAGCGCCCGAATACTGTACCAGCGGGCAAGCCCGGGTGTCAAGCCGGAGTGAACGCTCCGGAGGCCCGAGGGGCCGCCCGGATCGCACCAGGGGGAGACTTCCATGGATCGGACCTGTAGCGCCCTCCCGCTTCTGGCGGCCTGCATCGCCGGCGCCTCGATCTTCGCGGCGATTCCCGGCGCGTGCCGGTCCGCCGCCTCGGCCCCCATCCACACCGACCGGCGCGCTCTCGCCCCGGGCGGGTTCCCCGACGCCCGACCCCGCTACCACAATGGCACGCGGCTGCTGTGTGGCGACTGTCACGTGATGCACAACACCCCCCACTCCGCGCAGCCCGGACCCGGTCCGGCAGGCCAGGGCACCGGCGGCGCCGCGTTTATGGCGGCGGGCGGCAGCATCGGAACCGGCCCGGCCCGATTCACTTCCGCCGCGGTCAATCCCAGCCCGTGGCTGCTCAAGACGGACGACCCCCTGGACCTGTGCCTCACCTGCCACGACGGAATGGTCTACGTCCCGGACGTGGTGGCCGCCGACGTCAACGGCCTCTCGCAACGGTCCGCCGGGCATTTCCAGGTCCCCGGGGTGCGGAGCGTCACCGGACACTCGCTGGGCCGCGGGCTGCCCGGCGGAACGGACTTCTGCACCCGCTGCCACTCCGGCGGGGCGAAGCAAGTGACCTGCATCGATTGCCACGACCCCCACGGGAACAACGTCGCCCGCAATCTCCGCTGGGCCAGCGACCCTGACGGCACGCCCGACCTCGGCCTGTTCACCAACCCTGCCGCCACCGGCATGTCGCGCTACGAGGAGTCGAACGTGTCCTTCGGCACGCTGGGCAGCGTGCAGCTGCGCGAGGCCTCCAACATGTGCCTCGACTGTCATCACAGCTTCTCCGGCGCCTCGAACGTGGGCCACCCGGGCGGGGACGGATTCGTGCGCCACCCCTCTTACGAAAGCGAGCGCGGCTCCACCAATTCGGTCGGCCAGGGCGCCGCCACCGGCCGCACCCAGCCGGCCCACTGGGTGGACGGCGTCGGCTCGGGCTTCGCCAGCCAGGGACGCGTCCGCTTCGTCCAGCCGGGTGCGGCCGATTACGCCGCCTCCCGCGCCGTGTCTCCGCAGAACGGCGTCTTCTGCCTGAGCTGCCACCGGGCCCACGGCTCGGAGCAGCCGTTCGGGCTGGTGTGGGAGGCCCGCAAGGGCTCCGGTCCCGACGGCTGCGACCAGTGCCACAACATCGCCGGCTCGCCCGCCCTGCTGGCCTCGGAAGGCTCCGGGGGCGGCTCGGCCCGGGTCCGCAAGTACGAGGAAGCCTCCGGCCCGGCTGCCTTGACGGGCCCGCGCGCGGCGTCTAAGATTCGCGACAAGCAGAAGGAGTGATCTCCGGGAGGTGCGGGGTATGACCCAGTTGGTCGCGAATCGCAGCGGGCGCCGGGCGGCGCTGGCCCGCGAACTCGAGAATGCGCGCGCGGAGCTGGCCGAGATGAAGGCCAGCCTGGACCGCTATGAACGGGGCATCGAGGTGCCCCGGCTCCTGGGCGACATCCGCCGCATGGAGCTCGAAATTCAGAAGATCGACGTGGCCTGAGCGCCGCCGGGACCGCCCGGGCGGGATGGGAGCCTTGAAGAGGATGGGAACGGACGCCAGGCGCCGCGGGCGCAAGCTGGTCAGCGACGCGAAGGACCTCAGCTGCGGTCACTGCCGGAAGGTGGTGCTCTCCAGGCAGGACCTGGAGGCCATCGAGCAGATGGGTGGCATCGCGCTGAACCAGGCCCACCCCGCGCTGGTGCGGGTGCTGCGCCGGCGGGGCGGCGACGACTTCGCCGAGTGCCCCCACTGCCACGCATTCCACGCGTTGGTGATCCACGCCGACCTCAATGGCGGCCCCGCGCTGTGGCAACTGGTGGGCCTCGAGAAGGTCGAGGATCCGCACGTAAAGCGCCACTGGGAAGGCCAGTCGGGCACGGGGCACTAGCGCCCGACAAGCCGAATCACCCCCCGGATGCACATCCAGCCGGAGATGCTGCTCACCGTCCTCTTCTTCTTCGCCGCACTGCTGTACTCCTCGGTGGGCCACGCGGGGGCCTCGGGCTACCTCGCCGCGATGGCGCTGGCAGGCGCCGCCCCGGCGGTGATGAAGCCCACCGCGCTCACCCTCAACCTCCTGGTGGCGGCCATCGGCACGGTGCGCTTCGCGCGCGCCGGCCACTTCCGCGCGGGCCTGTTCTGGCCCTTCGCGGTGGGCTCCGTGCCGTTCGCTTTCCTCGGGGGCGCCCTGGCGCTCCCGGGCACCTGGTACCGGGTGCTGGTGGGCGCGGTGCTGTGGGGGGCCGCGGCGCGCATGGCGTGGTCGGCCGCGCATCGGGACGACCGCGCGGACCGCACCGTGCCCCGGCCGCTGGCGGCGATCGCGGGAGCGGGCATCGGCTTTCTCTCCGGGATCACCGGCACGGGCGGGGGGATCTTCCTCTCGCCGCTGGTGCGCCAGGCGCGCTGGGCCACCATCCGGCAGACGTCCGCGCTGGTGGCGGCCTTCATCCTGGTGAACTCGGCGGCGGGCCTGGCGGGTCACATGATCTCGACGCGGGCGCTGCCGACCGCCCTGCCGGTGTGGCTGGCCGCGGCGGGCGCGGGCGGGCTGATCGGCTCGGGGCTCGGAAGCCGCCGGCTCGCCCCGCGCACGCTGGGATTCCTGCTCGCGGCGGTGCTGGTGGTGGCGGGGGCGAAGTTGATGTTCGCGCGCTAGGCGCAACACGGGCGCGCCGGGCGCGTTGCGGACGCCGCGCGCGCATCATGCCGCGCGCGGGCGGCCGGGCCGCGCGGTGCGGGGGCGGCCCGGCCGCGCGTCGCGCCGCCCGGAGCGCCGGCTAGAGCGCCGCCGCGGCCAGCGCCGTGCGCGCCCGCGCGAGCCGC
>JACRLI010000001.1:65950-88631 GCA_016235265.1 Candidatus Eisenbacteria bacterium | reverse complement strand
CAGAACAGACTGTCTTGTGGTAGAGTCGGACACGCGAAGGCCTCCGAGGTGCGAGAAAGTGGCGTTGACAACCGCTTTCTAACACACGGAGGCCTTCGTGTCTCTACTCAAATCGATGGTCTCGCGAATTATGCAGGCTAGGCGTCCCGGAGGACGCGCTTCATCGCGGCGTGCAGCAGCCCGTTGCTGGCGATGGTCTCGCGGCCCGACAGGTCGTAGCGGCCGCCGGAATAGTCGGTGACGCGGGCGCCGGCCTCCGCGGCGATCAGGCTGCCCGCGGCCACGTCCCAGGGATGCAGGCGCAGCTCCCAGAACCCGTCGAAGCGGCCGCACGCCACGTAGCACAGGTTGAGAGCGGCCGAGCCGTCGCGGCGCACGCCCTGGACCCGCGGCAGAAACAGCTCGAACTCGCGCACCACCCTGCGGGAGCGGATGAACACGTCGTAGGGAAAGCCGGTCACCAGCAGCGCCTCGCGCAGGCGGCGCACCGCCGAGACGCGGATGCGCCGGCCGTTGCACCGCGCGCCCTGGCCCAGCGCCGCGGAGAAGAGCTCGTCGCGGACCGGGTCGAGCACCGCCCCCGCCAGCGCGCGGCCGTCCCGCACCACCGCCACCGAGGTGCACACGAACGGATAGCCGTGGGCGAAATTGGTGGTGCCGTCCAGCGGGTCAATGACCCAGCGGTAGGGCGGGCTGTTCCCCCGGGCTGCGTGACGGCCGGATTCCTCGGCCAGGATCTCGTGGTCGGGGAAACGCCGGCGCACCACGCTCAGGATGGCCGCCTCGGACGCCAGGTCGGTGGCGGTGACCAGGTCGATGGCGCCCTTCTTGGAGTAGCGCTGGGGGGAGCCGAAGCGCCGGCGGAGCACGGCTCCGCCGGCGCGCGCGGCTTCGACCGCCACGCGCAGCAGCGCGCGCGGCGTGGGTTCGGCAGGGCGCCGGCTCACAGCTGCCGGCGGTCCAGCGGGTAGGTGGTGAGGGTGCGGGCGCCGGAGCGACCCGCCACCACCACGTCCTCGAGCCGGATTCCGAAGCGGCCAGGAATGTAGATCCCCGGTTCCACCGTGACCACCGAGCCTTCGGGCAGCGGATCCACGTTGTCCTGGCTCAGGTACGGCGCCTCGTGGATCTCCATGCCCAGTCCGTGGCCCAGACGGTGGATGAAGTACTTGCCGTAACCGGCCTTCTCGATGACAGTTCGGGCGGCCCGGTCGGCGGCGCGGCCGGTGGCGCCGGCGCGCACCGCGGCGCGGCCGGCCGACTGCGCGGCGAGCACCACGTCATAGACCTTCACCGCCTCCGGTTCGGGCCTGCCGAGGAAGAAGGTCCGGGTGATGTCCGACTGGTACCCGTGGAAGCAGGCTCCGAGGTCCACGATGATCACGTCGCCGCGGCGCAGCTTGCGGTCGCTGAAGTCGTGGTGGGGCATGGCCCCGTTGGGCCCGGAGGCCACCAGCGCCCAGGGCGCAACCGCTCCCAGGGCCACGAAGCGGCGCAGGATGTACTGCGCCACCGATTCCTCGGTCACTCCCGGCTTGAGCCGCGCACGCACCTCGCCCATGACCTTGTCGGCCTGCAGCGCGGCCTCGCGCAGGGCGCGCACCTCGGAGGGCTCCTTGCAGGAGCGCAGGTGCTCCAGCATCGGGGCCCCGGAGCCGACCCGCAGGCGCGGAGTGGTCTCGGCGAGAGCCAGCAGCCAGTCGGAGCGCATCAAAGGGTTCACCGCCACGCGGCGCAGCCGCGGCACGCGGGCGCGGAGCAGGCGCATGGGACTTTCGCCGTCGGCCCAGCCCCACACGGGGATCGGCCGGAGGGCCCGACCGGCGGCCTCGGCCTCCAGCCCGGGCGCCAGCATGGCCACGCGCGTCGGCGTGATGACCAGGAAATGCGGCCGCTCGCGCATGGTGAACGCGTGGCCCGTGAGATACTCGAGATCGGCGGAAGGACAAACCAGCAGGGCGTCCAACTGCGCGGAGCGCAGCAGCGCGCGTGCCCGGATCAGCCGGGCGCGATGGCGTGAAGTTAGCATGGCCGCAGTTTGCGGGAGCGTTGCGGGCCTGTCAACGCGCAGTGCGCGCGGGGACCGGTCCCCGGAGGGCAGATGCTGAGGTCGTATCGCAAGTCGAGCCTGGAAGGGCTCACCGTGACGGAGGTGGACGGCGCCGGCCCGGCCCGGGTGCGCGTGGATTCCGAGCTCCTCGCCGCGGCCCACATCATGCCCGGGGAGCACATTCGAGTGGTGCGCCACGGCGGCGGCGCCTTCGAATGCCACGCCGAGCCCGCCCCGAGGGGCAGCGGCACCGTGTCCGTCGGAGGCCTCCCCGGCTATCAGCCCGGCGACCGCCTGGATCTCCACACCGAGTGTCTCCTGGTGGACCGCGAAGCCCTGGAACACCAGCCGCGCCGCATTACAGTGGACGAGAACAACCGGCCGGTCGGCTGACGGCGGAAGGGACCCGGTCCCGGGAGGGAGTGCCGATATTTCTCAGAGCCGACGTTGGAGGGCGCAGGGATGCGCCCGACCGGAGGCGCGGAGAAATATCGGCACTCCCGCCCGGGACAGGCGGGGACCTCCCGGAAGGCCTGCCTGGCCGTCCGGCGGAAAGCAAGAGCCCCCCGGGG
This sequence comes from Candidatus Eisenbacteria bacterium, assembly GCA_016235265.1. Classification (NCBI taxonomy): domain Bacteria; phylum Candidatus Eiseniibacteriota; species Candidatus Eiseniibacteriota bacterium. The sequence goes on along the minus strand of JACRLI010000001.1, from coordinate 86,009 downwards.
ATCGCTCCCCGGGAGGCCCTCGCAGTGTTTCGCGTTTCGTTTCCTACCGCTCGCGGAGCTCGTCCGGCGGGCCGGTGTAGGCTTCGAGATGCACGAACTGCGAGCCGGCGCTCTCCTTGCCCGAGGACGAGACCGCCTTCACCACGAAGTCGCCACCGTTGACGAACTCGTCCCGCACCAGCGACACGCCCGCGATTGCGGCCACGTTGAGCTTGACGTACGAGTTCTCGCGCAGCGGCGAGGGGAAGTACTGGTAGACGTTGTAGCCGACGACACTCGCGCTGGAGCTCGGCAGCCAGTTCAGGGACACCGTCCCGCTTACGACGTCCACCGCGGCGGTGACGCCTTCAGGAACCGGGATCGGCGCCTCGTCCACGGGCGGGCGGACGATGCTGTTGCTGTCTCCGCACCCGGTGACCGCGAGACCAAAACAGGCGGTGACCAGGATGCCCAACAGGACGAGCTTGCGGCTCAGCATGGACAGAACCTCCTTGTGGTTGCCACGACCGGCATGAATGCAGAGCAGTGAAGTAACGTCAATGAGCCGAAATCGGGCGATACAGTGACGACCAGGGTGCCACGACCACGGCAGGGTATTGCGAGAGCCGTGCCATGCCCGCCGCTCCCCGGGGATCGCTTCTGACTTGCGAACTTGCGGGCGGACGGGTGCCGGCAGGACCGCCGCCCGGGCTCCCCGCATCGTGCGCCGCGCAACTTGCGGGGTGGGCGCGGTGCGAATTGCAGTCGGCGGGCGCGCGGAATGTGCCTTTCGCTGCGCGTCCGCGGGGGCCGCACGTTCGCGCGTGCCCACGTCCCCGGAGCCGCGCGTCCTCGGGTGCCACACGTCTTCGGGTGCGTCCCCGGGTGCCCCTTGCGCGCCGGACGCTCTTGCCGCACCATGGTTGCGCGATCACCTGCATCCACTGCCAGAGAAAGGATTCCGCGCCGGGCCCCGCCCGGGACGGCGCGCACCGGCATGAAGCCGTCCTTCGTCCACCTGCACGTCCACTCGGACTACAGCCTCCTCGACGGCGCCTGCCAGTTCGGGCCCCTGGTGGACCGCGTGCGCGAACTGGGGATGCCGGCGGTGGCCCTGACCGACCACGGCAACCTGTTCGGCGCGGTGGAGTTCTACGACGAGGCCACCTCCCGGGGGGTGAAGCCCATCCTGGGCTGCGAGGTGTACGTGGCCCCCGGACCCCGCACGGAGAAGGTGAAGGGCGAGACCGGGGATGCTTCCTACCACCTGGTGCTGCTGGCGCGCGACGACACCGGCTTCCACAACCTCATCCGCCTGGTCTCGAAGGCCTACCTGGAGGGCTACTACTATAAGCCGCGGATCGACCTGGACCTGCTTCACGCGCACCGCGAGGGCCTGATCGCCACCAGCGCCTGCCTGAAGGGCGAAGTGCAGCGCTGGCTCACCATGGGCCAGGAGTCCCGGGCCCGGGAGGCGGCCGGCCGGTACGCGGAGATCTTCGGCCGCGGGAACTTCTTCCTCGAGATCCAGGACCACGGCGTGCCCGCCGAGGCCTACGTGGGCCGGCGCCTGGAGAAGCTGGGCCGCGACCTGGGCCTGCGGCGAGTGGCCACCAACGACGCGCACTACCTGACCCGCGAGGACGCCGAGGCCCACGACGTGCTGCTGTGCATCCAGACCGGGAAGCTGGTCACCGACCCGCAGCGGATGCGCTACCCGGGCGACCAGTTCTACGTGAAGAGCGCCGAAGAGATGCGCGCGCTGTTCGCGGGGGCGCCGGACGCGCTGGACGCTACCCTCGAGATCGCGGAGCGCTGCGACGTGAAGCTGCCCCGGGGCCGGGTCCTGCTGCCGAAGTTCCCGCTGCCGGAGGGATTCGAGAAGGCCGAAGTGTACCTGCGGCACCTTGCGCTCGAAGGCCTCCAGCGGCGCTACCCGGCCGTCGGGGCCGAGATCGAAGCCCGCTTCGACTTCGAGATGGACACCATCGTGAAGACCGGCTTCGCGTCCTACTTCCTGATCGTGCGCGACTTCGTGCACGCGGCTCGGGAGAGGGGCATCGTGGTGGGGCCGGGGCGCGGCTCGGTGGCGGGCAGCCTGGTGGCCTACTGCCTGGGCATCACCGACGTGGATCCCATCCGGTTCTCACTGCTCTTCGAGCGCTTCCTCAACCCCTCGCGCGTCAGCATGCCGGACATGGACATCGACTTCGAGGACCGGCGGCGCAAGGAGGTCATCGAGTACGTGACCCAGAAGTACGGCACGGACTCGGTGTCGCAGATCATCACCTTCGGCACCCTGGCGGCCCGCGGCGGCGTGCGCGACGTGGGGCGCGCGCTGGGCCTGCCGCTGGCCGAGGTGGACGAGGTGGCCAAGCTGGTGCCCAACCAGCTGGGGATCAAGCTGGACGGCGCAGTGGAGAAGCAACCCGAGCTGCGCAAGGCCTTCGACCGCAGCGAGGAGCACCGCAAGCTGCTGCGCGTGGCGCGGCGGCTGGAGGGGGGGAGCCGGCACGCCTCGATCCACGCCGCGGGCATCCTGATCACGCCCGGGCCGCTCACCGACGAGGTGCCGCTCTACCGGACCGGCAAGAGCGAAGTCACCACCCAGTGGGACATGCGCGCGCTCGAGAAGCTCGGGCTGCTGAAGATGGACTTCCTGGGATTGAAGACGCTGACGGTCATCGAGGAGGCGCTGCGCATGGTGGAGCGCCGCACCGGGGCGCGTCCCGACCTCGAGAACCTGCCGCTGGATGATCCCAAGGTGTACGAGCTGATCAGCAAGGGGCTCACGCTGGGGGTGTTCCAGCTGGAAAGCGCGGGCATCCGCGACCTCGCCACCCGGCTCAAGCCCGACCGCTTCGAGGAGCTGATCGCCATCAACTCGCTGTACCGGCCCGGCCCGCTGGGCAGCGGCATGGTGCAGGACTTCGTGGACTGCAAGCACGGCAAGAAGAGCATCGTGTACGAGCACCCGCTGCTGGAGCCGATCCTCAACGAGACCTACGGCGTGATCCTGTACCAGGAGCAGGTGATGAAGATCGCCGTGTCCATGGCCGGCTTCACGCTGGCCCAGGCGGACATCCTGCGCAAGGCGATGGGCAAGAAGAAGCCCGAGGAGATGAACAAGCAGGAGCAGGCGTTCCTGGAGGGCGCGCAGGGTCGCAACGTCCCGAAGCGCACCGCCAAGACGGTGTTCGACCTGATGGCCCACTTCGCCGGGTACGGGTTCAACAAGTCGCACAGCGCGGCCTACGCCGTCCTGATGTACCGCACCGCGTGGCTGAAGGCGCACTACCCGGTGGAGTTCATGACCGCCTCGCTCACCAGCGAAGCGGGGGACAGCGCGCGCGTGCCCATCCTGCACGACGAGTGCCGCCGCATGGGCGTGCCGGTGCTCCCGCCCGACGTGTCGCGCAGCGAGGTGGACTTCGCGCCGGAGGGCGGGGCCATCCGCTACGGCCTGTCGGCGATCAAGAACGTGGGCCGTGGCGCGGCCGAGGCCATCGTGGAGATGCGCGCGGAGGGCGCGTTCGCGGGGCTGTGGGACTTCCTGCGGCGGCTGGACGCGCAGCGGGTGAACCGGCGGGTGCTGGAATGCCTGGCCGCCGCGGGCGCGTTCGACGGGCTGGGGGGTCACCGGGCGCAGATGCTGGCCGCCGTCCCGAAGTTCGTGGAACGCCTCGGGCGGACTGGCCGCGTGGCTCCCGGCCAGGAGTCGCTGTTCTCCGACCTGGGCTCCACGTTCGAGGAGGTCCCGCCGCTGCCCGAGGCGGCCGAATGGAGCAGCTGGGAGTTGCTGGCGCGCGAGCGGGACCTGCTGGGTTTCTACCTGAGCGACCACCCGATGAACGGCGTGCGTCACGAGGTCGCCGGCATGGGCAACGCCACCGCCGCGGACATCACCGGGGGCGAGAAGTCGGGCGAGGTGCGCCTGGTGGCGGTGGTGAACACGGTCTCGACGCGGACCGACCGCAAGGGCCGGCCCATGGCCCGCGCCACCGTGGAGGACTTCACCGGCGCCGTGGAGGCCATGGTCTTCGGGGACGTGTTCGAGAAGGCCCGCACCGCGCTGGCGGAGGGTGCGCTGGTGTGGATCCGGGGCCGCACCACCTCCCGGGAGGACGAGGCGCCCAAGCTGTACGTGGACGAGGTTCTTTCCCTCGATGAGGCAAAGGACCGGTATACTGCGCAGGAGTTGCACCTGGACCTGACGTCCCCTCCGCGGGCCCAGGACTGGCTGGAGCGCATCAAGGAAGTCATCGCCGGGAGCCGCGGGCCCACCCCGGTGTATTTCCACGTCCTGCAACCGGGCGGGGGCCGGGTGAAGATCCAGATCGGTGACTCGGTGGCCGTCTGCCCCGAGCTGCTGGCCGGACTGGAGCGTCACCTGGGCCGGTCCCGGGTACACGTCAAGGGAGGAATGCGGCGGGCCGGGGCGGCTGCCGCGCGCTAGGACATGGCGCTACTCGACTTTGAAAAACCACTGGCCGAGCTGGACGCTCAGATCGAGAGCCTGCGCGGCTTCGCCGAGGGCCAGAACCTGGAAGTGGGCGGGGAACTGCGCCGTCTGGAACTCAAGGCGGAGCGGCTGCGCAGCGAGATCTTCGCGCGACTGACGCCGTGGCAGCGGGTGCAGCTGGCGCGGCACTCCGGCCGTCCCACCACCCTGGACTACGTGGCCACCCTGTGCGACGAGTCCATGGAGCTGGCCGGCGACCGGAACTTCCGCGACGACCCCGGCCTGGTGACCGGCATCGGCCTGGCCTCGGGAATGCCCCTGGTGTGGATGGGCCAGCAGAAGGGCGGCGCGGACGTGAAGGAGAATGTCCGGCGCAACTTCGGCATGTCCCATCCGGAGGGCTACCGCAAGGCGCTGCGCATGTTCCACATGGCGGGCAAGTTCCGCGTGCCGCTGGTGTCCTTCGTGGACACGCCGGGGGCCTACCCCGGCATCGGCTCCGAGGAGCGGGGCATCAGCGAGGCCATCGCGCGCAACCTGCGCGAGATGCTCCAGATGCGCGCCCCGTTCGTGGTGGTGGTCACCGGCGAAGGCGGCAGTGGCGGTGCGCTGGGCATCGCGGTGGCGGACGTGGTGCTGGTGCTGGAGTACGCGTTCTACTCGGTGATCAGCCCCGAAGGCTGCGCCTCGATCCTGTGGTCCGACGCCACCAAGGCGGCCGAGGCGGCCGAGGCGCTCCGCTTCACCTCGGGGGACCTGGTGGACCTGCGCGTGGTGGACGAGGTGGTCCCCGAGCCGGCGGGCGGGGCCCACCGCGATCCACAGGTGGCCCGCCAGCGGGTGCGCGAGGCGGTGCTCCGGAACCTCAGGCGCCTGTGGGAGATGCCCCCCGAGGAGCTGATCCGGCGCCGGCGCGAGAAGTACCTCGCCATGGGCATGAGCGCGCTGGACCCCGCAGCGTTGACCCCCCCGGGCAAGGCGTGGTAGATTGCCCCCGCGGCCCGGGAACCCCGGGCCGCGGAACGGTTTACTAAGGTTGCGGCACCCGGGCCCGCCCGTCGGCGGGGGCCGGAGCCGCCACGGGGTGTCCATGGCGCTGAGCGAAGACCTCCTCCAGATCCTGGTCTGTCCCGCCTGCAAGGGCGACCTCGAGTACGACCGCGAGAAGGCCACCTTGACCTGCCGCGCGTGCCGGCTGCGCTACCGCATCGAGGACGACATTCCCGTGATGCTGGTGGACGAAGCCGAAAAGCTGTCGGACTAGCGGAACGCCGTCCCTCGCGTTCCGCCCCATGCGGGCATGCCTTCCGCCCGAGTCCCCGGAACCCGAACCAGGGGCCCTCACTCGATGATCCAGTCGTGGCACAAGTTCCCCGCGTTCCTGGCGCTGCTGGCTTGCCTGGCGGCGCCGGTCGGTGCGGCCCAGGAATTGACGCCCATCCGCAGCGACGCGGCCGGCTTCGAGTTCGTCTACCGCGTTCCAGGGCTCTCGCTGGCCCCGGACACGGTCGGCGGGCGCGTGTTCCTGCGGCCGGTGGTGCCCGGCGCGGTGAACGTGGGCGAGGTGGGAGCACCGTCGCTGCCGGTGCGCACGGTGCTGGTGGGCGTGCCGTTCGGGGCGCGCGTGGAAGTGGACGTCGAGACCGCGGGCGCCGTGCGCCAGCGGGCCGGGGTGCCCTCGCCGCAGCCGCGCCTGGCGTCGCGCGGCGACGCGCGCGGGACGCTGCAGCCCGAGTGGATCAAGGAGGCCGGGCCGCAGGCGTATGCGCGGGCCTCATTCGAGCCCCAGGTCGCCGGCCGGCTGGCGGGCTTCTTCATCCTGCGCAACCAGCGCCTGGCGAGGATCGAGCTGTACCCGGTGCAGGCGGCCCCCGGCCTGGGGGCGATGCGCGCGCTCGACGAGTTGCGCGTGAGAGTGCGCTGGAGCGGCGGGCGGACCGGATCCCCCGCGGATCCCGCCGATCCGTTCGAAACGATGTACCGCCGCCGGGTCCTCAACTACGAGGCGGCCCGGGCATTCCGGCGCGCCGCCGGGCCGCGCATGGACAACCCCCTGGACGGCCCCGCGTTCTTCAGCGCCAGCACCGGGCCGTGGCTGCGCATGCGCCTCACGCGGCGCGGCATCTACGAGGTGGGCCAGGCCGATCTGCAGGCGGCCGGCCTGCAGGCTCCGGAGATCGCGTCGCTGGATCCCACCACGGTGCGCGTGTTCACCGGGGCCGAAGCGGGCATCCCGCTGCCCGAGGACCAGGACTGCGACTCGTGTTTCATGGCCGAGGTGGACTGCGAGACCCGGGACGCGGCGGACGCCCCGATCACCGTCTCGCGCGGCTTCCAGGTCGGGGACAAGGTGGTGTTCTACGCCACCGCCACGCAGGGCTTCCCCGAGGAGTTCCACGCCGACACCACCGCCAGCGACTCCACCAGCGAGTACCTGCGCAACGAGTTCACCGACGAAAACGTGTACTGGCTCACGTGGGGGGCGGGCTCACGCTTCCCGGACCCGCCGCGCCGCATGACGCGCGTGGCCAGCCTCGGGGCGGCGCAGGTGGCGGCCACGTTCGACCGGGTGCCGGCGCGGCTGCATTTCGAGGAGGACAACTCCTCGCTGTACTACCCGGACGTGTACAGCACCAGCGAGACCTTCCAGCGCTGGGAGAAGTGGTGGTGGGAGAAGTACACCAACGAATCCCCGGGATTCCTTCTGCCGGCCGAGCCGTTCGTGCTGCTCGACGCCGACACCAGCGCGGACGCCCAGGTCCGCATGCGCCTGTGGGGATCGCCGTACGCGGGCTACTACCACAACGCCGAGCTGGGGGACGCGAACCGGGGCACCCGCATCGGGACCGCCCTCTGGTACAACAACCTCCTGAACGACTTGTTCGGGAAGTTCCACCCCAGCGCTCCGACCAACCAGTTCACCATTCGCGTCACCACCGCGGCGCCGTTCAAGGACGAGATCCTGCTGGGCTACTTCGACGTGCTGTATCGCCGCCTCCTGAAGGCGCAACAGGGCGCGCTGTTCTTCCGGGCGCCCGACAGCGTGGGCGCGCTGGGCTACTCGATGCAGGGCTTCAGCGGCTCGCGCGAGGTGTACTCCATCGGCAACTTCGCCTCCGTCCGGCGCATCACGGGCGGCGAGGCGGGGTTCTTCGCGGAGGCGGCCGGGGGCAGGCGCGCCTACCAGGTGGTGGAGCCGGGGGCGCGGATGCACCCCGCCCGGATCGAGCGGGCGGCCTACCTGGGGCGCAGCGTGTCCGGCGGCGCCTACCTCAAGGATCTGGCGCGCGGGGCGGACGACATCATCGTGAGCTACGACGGGTTCCTCCAGTACGCCGAGGAGCTGGGGGCGTGGCGGCGGGGTCATCTCCAGGGCTTCGCCAGCCCCCGGGTGGCGGTCACCGGGATCCAGCAGGTGTACGACGAGTTCTCGGGGGGCCGGTTCGACCCCACCGCGCTGAGGAATTTCGCCCGCTACGCGTTCCGCAACTGGAGCGGCTCCCCGCTGAGCTACCTCACGCTGCTGGGTGACGCCAGCAACGACTTCAAGAACCGCGCCCACCGCGCGCCCAACGCGGACGGCGTGACCAACTTCGTGCCGATGTACGAGAACTCCTTCCAGACCGGGGACTTCATCCAGTACGGCACCGACGACTGGTTTGCGGATGTGCTGTCCGACCAGTCGCTGGCGTTCGCCGTGGGCCGGCTCCCGGCGGCCAACGCGGAACAGGCCCGGATGCTGGTGCGTGAGAAGACCATCGCCTACGAGCAGGCCCCCGAGCTGGGCACGTGGCGGAACCGCGTGCTGCTGGGGGCGGACGACCTGTACCTGTGTGCGCAGGTGGACAACATCGGCTACAAGCACACCCAGCAGTCCGAGGAAATGGCCCGCTCGTTCTTCCCCGCGGCGCTGGACATGGTGCGCGTGTACCTCCTGGAATACCCGTACGGCGCCACCGGGGACCTGTGCAACAAGCCGGGTGCGGAGCGCTCCTACGTGGAGTCCATGAACGAGGGCGCGCTGGTGGTGACCTACGTGGGGCACGGCAACCCCATCCAGATCGGCAACGAGAAGCTGTTCTCCGTGGCCGACCTGGGCAGCGTGCACAACGGGAAGCGGCTGTGGTGGTTCCTGGTGGCCTCATGCACCGTGGGCAAGGTGGACGCGTTCGACCAGGACGGCCTCGCGGAGTCCCTGATCAAGATCAAGGGTGGCGGGGCCATGACCGCCTTCGCCGCCACCCAGCTGGCGGTTTCCGACTACAGCGTCCCCATGGAGGACTCCATCATCGTGAGCCTCTTCGACACCCGCGACGGGCGCCTGGGCCACCCGGTGGGCCTGGCGGTGGTCGAGGGGAAGACGAACTTCCCGGCGCATTTCAACAACAGCAAGTACGTGCTGCAGGGCGACCCGGCGCTGGTGCTGGGAGCGCCCCGGCACGAGGTGCGCCTGGATGCCCTGCCCGACACGCTGCGCCAGGGCGAGCGCGTGACCGTGCCCCTCACGGTGTACCGCGGATGGGGCTCCAGCGAGGTGAACACCGACTTCAACGGCACCGACTCGATCGAGGTGTCCGAGCCCCCGATCGTGCGCAAGATCGACCCGCTCTCGCCGTTTGCGGTGGCCGACTACCTGCCCCTGGATTACCGCCTGCCCTCGGGAACTATTTTCCGGGGAGCGGGTACCATACGTAACGGGCGGGGCAGCGTCACGTTCTGGATGCCGGCGTCGGCCAAGAGGGGGGCCAACGCCCGCATCCGTGTGTACGGTCACGGGTTTGAGGCGGGAGGATTGGTGGCCGACGCCTCCGGATCCGACTCTTTCACGGTCCTGACCGGCACCGCGGCGGACGACGACAGCGGGCCGAGCCTGAGCGTCACCCTGGAGGGGGGCCTCAAGGACGTCCAGCCGGGGGCCGTGGTGCACATCCAGGCGTCCAGCCCCCATGGCATCTACCTGGGCCAGCAGCCCCTCAACAGCGTGTACCTGTCCGTGGACAACGGCCGGCGGGTCATCCTGAACGAGCGGTTCACGTACAACCTCGACAGCTACACCGAAGGGACCGTGGATTACGCGCTGCCGGCCCTGGAGCCGGGAGCGCATACCCTGCTGGTGTCCGCCGCGAGCAACCAGGCGGCGGCCATCGAGTCCGGCAGGCACCGCAAGACCGTCACGCTCACGTTCACGGTGGCGGGCGGCGTGCCGCTGGAAATCCGCAACCTGTTCAACTATCCGAACCCGGTGCGGAGCGGAGGGGCCACGGACGTGTACTTCGAGTACGGCGACGCCGGGGACGCGGTGCTGAACTTTCTGACTGTCTCCGGGCGGCGCATTCGCACCCTCCGGGGCGCCATGGTGCCCGGCAGGAACCGTTTCAGCTGGGACTTGAAGGACGAGGACGGGGACCGGGTGGCCAACGGCACCTACCTGGTCCAGGTGGAGACCCGGGACAGCGGTGGCCAGTTGTCGAAGGCCATCGGGAAGATCGTGGTCCTGGGGAACTGAGAGCGGATCTCCCGGGTAATTGGTATAATCAAAACTGAATGGTTCCGGGTCCGGGGTTCCGCCCAGGCCGCCCGGCCCTTCGAATCACCCGTCAGGAGGATTTCATGCGCAGCTGGTTCCCGCGGTTCGCGCTTCTCACGCTGATCCTGGTGGCCGCGGCGGTGCCCGCGGCCGCGCAGCAGGGTGGCGGGGGAGCGTCCTTGTTCATCACCCCCAGCGCGCGCGCCGACGGCATGGGTCGCGCCTTCGTGTCCATCGCGGATGACCCCTCCGCGCTGTGGTTCAATCCGGCCGGCCTGGGCTTCATCGAGCACACCGAGGCCATGACCAACTACGCCAAGCTGGTGCCCGGCCTGGCCGACGACGTGTTCCACATGTACCTGGCGTACCTCAAGAACAGCCACAGCTGGGGCACGTTCGGCGGGAGCGTCACCTACCTCTCCTACGGGGTGAGCACCATCAGCAGGGAAAACCCCACCGGTGGCGCGGACTCGGTGGGCACGTTCAGCAGCTACGAGCTGGCGCCCATGCTCTCCTTCGGCACCGCGATCAGCAGGAATATCGCCTTCGGCTTCAGCGTCAAGCTGCTGTACGTGGACCTGGCGCCGGGCTACGCGCTGCTGCAGTCGGGTGTGGCCACCAGCAACAGCGTGAACGGCACCGGCTCGTCGGTGGCCGCGGACATCGGCGTGCTGGCCCGCGACACGGTGCACATCGGCGGGCGCGCGGTGGAGCTGTCCATCGGTTCGGTGCTGCAGAACCTCGGCCCCAGCATCTCGTTCGTGGACCAGGCCAACTCCGACCCGCTGCCGCGCAACATCAACACCGGCTTCTCGGCGCGGGTGCAGCTGCAGGAGGGCTACGCCGTCACCGCCGCGATCAACGCGCAGAAGTTCATCATCCCCACGCAGGGGGCGACGGACTCGGCGGGCAACGTGATCGATGTCCCGAGCGAGCCGATCCACTGGCACGTGGGCGCGGAAGTGCTGGCGGCGGGCACCCTGGCGGGACGTCTCGGGTTCATCCACGATCCCGGCGGGCAGATCTCGTCCGTGACGTACGGGCTGGGCATCCTGCTCAGCAAGCTGCAGGTGGACTTCGCCTCCGTGCCCCAGGCGTACTCGGAGCGCGTGAAGAAGTTCAGCCTCACCGTGAAGTTTTAGGCCGGGCCCGCGCCGGCCTTTCGGGAGCGACCAGTGGTGCGACACCGTCTCGTCCGCACGCTCGCGGTCACGTTTGTGCTGGCCCTCGCCTCTGGAGCGGCGGGGGCCAGTGTGCCCCTGGGAGCCGTGCCGGAGCCCGGAACGGGCCCCGCGCCCGCGGCGTCCCTGGCGGGGGGAGTGGATTCCTGGGTGGCCGAGCGGCTGCGCCCGGACGAGGCGGTGGCGCTGTTCGAGCGCGCGCTGGAGTCGCCGGATACCGCGCGATTCACCACCGCCGACTTCGAGCCGCGCAGACCGCTCAAGCCGGGCCAGGCGGTGATGCTCTCGGCGGTGCTGCCGGGCCTCGCGCAGATCCGCAACCGGCAACTGCGCGGCTACGTGATGCTGGGCCTGGAAGCGGGGCTGTGGTTCGCGTACCAGGGGCTGCGTTCCGGCGGGCGGGACCGGCAGGCCTCCGCCGAGCGCATGGCCGGCAGCGCCTTCAGCGTGGACGCCTTCGAGGCCAACGCCAGCGGCAAGCTGGCGCCGGCCACCATCGAGCAGAAGGCCCAGGAGTTGCGGGCCTGGAAGCGGGACAACCGCTCCGAGTACCTGAACGCGCTGGCCACGGACGCGGACCTGGTGTATGGGTGGAGCGACTTCTCGCCGGCCGGCGAGGCCGGGGCCAGCGCCGAGCGCGACGCCTTCGTGAAGCGGCGGGACGACGGGAACCGCCTGCTCCAGCACGCCAACACGATTCTCTCGGGAGTGCTGTTGAACCATGTCGTGAGCGCGTTCGACGCGTACCGGAATGCGCGGAAATTCCAGCGCGAGCTGCCCCTGGGGGTACGCATGAAGGTGGACCTGCAGCCGTTCGACCACCGGGGCTCGGTGGTATTCACCCGGAGCCTGTGGTGAGGCCCTGGGCCCGGTGGGGCGTGGGTATGCGGTCGGTGTGCGCGTGCCTGGCCTTCGCGTGCCTGGCGGGCGCGCTGCGCCCGGAGCCGGCCCGCGCGGAGACCACCCGCGGACGCGCCGCGCTGATGTCGCTGCTGCTGCCGGGCTGGGGGCAGTCGAAGCTCGGCGACACGCGCATGGCCGCGGTGTTCGGCGGGGTGGAGGCCGCGGGCTGGATATCCTACATCACGTTCCGCCGGCAGGTTGCGCTGCGCCACGACAGCCAGGTGCTGTACGCGAAGCTGCACGCGCGAGTGGACGTGGACGGCAAGGGCGCCACCTACGAGCGCGACGTGGGCTCGTTCCTCAACAGCGACGAGTTCAACCGGGCGGTGGTGCTGTTCAACGCCGAGGCGATCTACGCCGGGGAGGCCGATCCCGCGCGGCGCCTGGAGTTGATCCGGAATTTCGTTCGCCTGAACAGCTACTCGGGTTCCGATGGCTGGAACTGGGACACCAACGCCAGCCGTATCGAGTACCTCAAGATCCTCAAGTCAGGCCTGAGCGCCAACCGCAACGGGAACTTCGCGTTCGGTGCGGTGGTGGCCAATCACCTGCTCTCGGCGGCCGACGCCCTGCGGCCGCGCCGCGCACGCGGTGAGAAGCTGGGCGTCTGGGACGTGGTGCCGTCCGTGGCGCTCCGCGCCGACGGCTCACCCGCCCTGGTGTGGTCCGCGGGCTTCTGAGCCGCCTCGCCCTCACGGGCGCGCTGGCGGCCTGCGTCGCCGCCGGCGCGTGGGGCGCAACCCCCGCAGCGCGGTCCGAAACGCAGTCCGCAGTGCAGTCCGAGGCGCCACCCTCCGGCGCCAATTCCATCTCCCCCGGGGACACCTCCGCGCCCGTGGCGCGCCTGGGCGGGCGCGGCTCGGAGCCCGGGCGCTTCCAGCGCCCCGCGGGGATTTCATTCGATGCCTTCGGACATCTGTTCGTGGCCGACCGCGGCAACCACCGGATCCTGGAATTCGACGCCGGGCTGGTCCTGGTGGGCGAGCGGGGCGGGTTCGGCTTCGAACCCGGCAGGTTCGTGGACCCGCGCGCCGTGGTGGCCGACCGCGGGACGCGGGTGTACGTGCTGGACACCTCGGGCGGGCGGGTGCAGACCCTCGACGCCCGCCGCGAGCCGGAGGGCGTGCTGCTCGACGCCCGCGGCGCCGCCGGCGGGCTCGGAATCCACCGCCCGGTGGCCATGGCCGTGGACGGTGCGGGTCGCCTGTTCCTCTCGGACCGCGAGACCCAGTCGCTGCTGGTGTACTCCGCGTCGGGCGATTCCCTGGCCGCCTGGGGCGGCTTCGGGGACGGCCCGGGCCAGTTCCGCCGCATCGCGGGCGCGTGCGTGGATGCGCGCGGCTCCGTGTGGGTGGCCGACGAGGCGCGCCGGCGCGTGGTGCGCCTGGACGCCGCGGGCGGCTACGTGTCGGAATTCGAGGCCGCCCCGGAGAGTCTCGCTGCCTCCCGGCCCTTCGGCGTGGCCGTGGCCGCGGACGGCCGGGTGGCGGTGGCCGACCCGGGCCTGCGCCGGGTCACCGTCTTCTCGGCCTCCGGTCAGGCCCAGGCGGTGCTCGAAGGGGACGGCACCCACCCGTTCGAGGAGCCGGTCGCGGTGGCCTGGGGCGGAGACCGGCTGGCCGTGGCGGACCAGGGAGCGCACGTTGTCCTCGTCTTCCGGATGCCGGGTGTCCCGGCCCGACCCGCGGGCGCGCGCTAGTCGCGCCACGGGAACCGGCCACCGGCCCGCGCCCTGGTTCCCGGCGCTGGCCGGGCTGGCGCTGGTGGCGCTCTCGTGGACCATGACCCCGCCCGCGGCGGCGCAGCCGGTCGCCGGCGTGGTGCTGGAGCGCGGCCTGGGGCGGCGAGACCTCGAGCTGCGGTGGCGGGGAGCGGACTCCGTGGCCACGCTTCCCGATCGCCGGCTGCTGGCCGGCACCGACAGCGTGTGGGTGGACGGCGTCCCGCTGGCGCGCGGCGCCGGGTACCGCCTGGAGGGCGACCCCGCCCGGCTGCTGCTGCTGCGCCGCCCGCCGGATTCCTCCCGGGTCCGGGTGCGCTACCGCTTCCTTCCCGTTCCCCTGGCCGACATCTACCAGTACCGGGGTATCTGGTCGGCCGCCGATCCGGGCGCCGCAGATCCGGGATCGTCCGCCGCCGCGGGGGAGCGGGGGGCGCCGCCCACCACCGCCGCCGTGGCGGGCGCGCGGGCTCCCGCGGCCGCGGGAGGCGAGGCGCTCGGGAAGTTCTCCCTCTCCGGCAGCAAGACCCTGGCCTTCGAAGTGGGCACCAACCGCGACCTCGCGGTGCGTCAGTCCCTGGATCTCTCCCTGGGCGGGGAGATCGGCAGCGACGTGGGCGTGGTGGCCATCCTCTCCGACCGCAACCTCCCGCTCACTCCCGAGGGGCGCACGCAGGACCTGGGCAATCTCGACAAGGTGGTGGTGGAGCTCAAGAGCCCCACGTTCGGCGCGAGCCTGGGGGACTTCGACCTGCGCCTCGACGCGGGAAGATACGCCTCCATGCAGCGCACCGTGCAGGGGGCCCGCGGCAGGGTGCGCCTGGGTGGCGCGGACGTGGAGGCCGCCGCCGCGCTGGGCAAGGGCGTGTTCCTGTCGCGGCAGTTCCCGGGGGAGGAAGGCCGGCAGGGGCCCTACCGGCTCACCGACCCGTCCGGCCGCACCGGCATCGCCGTGGTGCCGGGCACCGAGCAGGTGTGGCTGGACGGCGCGCGGATGGCCCGCGGCGACGGGGCGGACTACACCGTGGACTACTCCCGGGGGGAGGTCAGCTTCACCGCGCGACGGCCCATCCATCCCGGCTCCCGCATCGCGGTGGACTACCAGTACGCGGCCGACCAGTTCCGCCGCAACGTGGCCGCGGTGCGCCTGGGCTGGGACGCCGGCCGCAGCGGCCGGCTGGGGTTCACCTGGCTGCGCGAGGCCGACGACCCCTCGCGCCCCCTGGGGGCGGCCCTGTCGCCGGAGGATCTCGAAGCGCTCAAGCGCGCCGCACCCGGAGGCACGGTGCAGACCGACGGGGCGCACTTCGTGGGCGCCGGCAAGGGCGACTACGCCCGGATCGGCGCGGGCTCCGGCCAGGAGCACTTTCAGTACGTGGGACGCGACTCCGGCGAGTACCAGGTGGACTTCATGCTCGCGCGCGACGGCTCGGGCAGCTACTCGGATTCCCTGGTGGCCGGTGGCCTGGCCTACGCATGGCGCGGGTCGGGCCGGGGCGCCTACGTGCCCGGCAGGCTCCTGCCGGTGCCGGCCTCGCACGCCGTGGCGGCCCTGGCCGGCGGAGTGTCCCACGGCCGGTTGCGCGTGGAGGGCGAGGGCGCGGTAAGCCTGCAGCGAGCGAACCTGCTGGCCGGCGGGGCGCAGGGCACGGGGGGGGCCTGGAACCTCGGACTGTTGTTGGGCCGCCCCACGGAGGTCCCGGGCGCGGGGACGGGCGCCGGCGCTCCTGTGGGTGGCGGGGTCCCGCTGGGGGTGGGCGGATCCGGCCTTCCGATCCCGCCGGGTTCGGCGGTGCCCCAGCCGGGACGGGTGGAGCTGGAAGTGCGCGCCCGGAGGGAGGCGGAGTCGTTCGAGCCGCTGGGGCGCACGCTGGACCCGTTCGTGGAGGAGGAGTGGAACCTGTCCCCGGCCGACCGGACGCGCGGGCGCACCGTGATCACCTCGGCGCTGCGCGCGCGTCCCGGTGCGGGAGTGTCCGCGGGGCTGGAAGTGGGCTCGTGGCGGACGGAGTCGGGGCGGCAGGCGCGCCGGCTGACTTGCTCCGGCGAGCGGCAGGGCCGCCTGGGCTGGCAGCTGCAGTGGGCGTCGGTGACGAACCGGGACAGCGCGGGCGCGGACGCGGGCTCGCGCCGGCGGGGTCGCGCAGCGGTTTCGTGGACGGGCGGGAAGTGGCGACCCGAGGCGCACTGGAGCCACGACCTGGCGCGCGATTCGGCGGGGCAGGAGCGCTCCGGCTGGGACGACGCGGGCGTGTCCCTGCGGTGGGCCTCGGCGCGCGGCGTGGCGGCCGAGGCGGCCCAGGCCTGGAGGCGGGATTTCGGGCCCGGGCTCGCGACCGCCGCCCAGCCGCTGCGCTCGTCCACGCAGCGCGTGGGTTTGCAGTACGCGGGCAGCCCCGACTGGGGGCTCAACGCCACGCTGAGCCAGCGCACGCTGGCGGGCCGCGCGGACAGCCTGGGCGCCACGCGCAACGCGCAGCTGCAGTTCCTGCTTCACCGCTCCTCGCTCGAGGGCGAGGCGCGCTACGACATCGGCACCGCGCGCACCGCGGCCCGCGCCCGCCAGGTGATCTACGTCGGCCCGGGCCTGGGCTCCTACGACAGCCTGGGCACCTACACCGGCCGCGGCGACTACACCGTGAACACCTTTGACACGGCGCTGGAGACGGCCGCCAACCTGGTGGCGCTCAACGCCCGCCTGGAGTGGTCCGGGGAGCGGGCCGGCCGCTCCGACTGGCTGCGCCACTTCGCCGCCCGCACCGAGGCGCAGGCGAGCCAGAGCGTGCGCCGCGCCGCGGGCAGCAGCCTGCTGCCGTGGCCGGGCTCCATCCCCGACGATCCCAACGTGCTCAGCGGCAATGCCGTGTTCCGCCAGGACCTGGAATGGAACGACGGCCAGGGCCGGCTGGGCCTGCGGCTGCGCCACGAGTGGACGGGCAGCGCGGACCGGCAGTACTCCACGTACGGACAGGCGCGCCGCGGCCGCACCGAGTCGGCGCGCCTGCGCCTGGCGGGCCGGGCGGGCACCAGCCTGGAGGTGGAGGGGCGCTGGCGCCGGCGGGAGACGGCCCTGGGCTCGCCCGGCGCGGAGGCGCGCTACGCCACGCGGGGGTTCGATGGCACCCTGGGGCTGCGCTGGGTTCCGGGCCCGCAGTGGTCGGGAGGGCTCAACGCGAGGCTGCTCTCGGAAGAGGACGCCGGGCGCGGCTCGTCGTCCCGCCAGCTGGAGCTGGGTCCCGGCCTCACGTACTCGCGCGCCGGACGCTTCCGCGCGGAACTGCGCGCGCTGCGGGTGAAGGTGACGGAGGAGGGCGGCATCGGCCCGGGCTTCGACAACTTCGGGTCCATCCTGCGCAGCCGCTTCGAGCACGACCTCGCCGTCACGCTGCAGGTGCACGCGGCGGTGCAGGCGTCGGTGTTGGCCCACGGCACCCGGCCCGACGGCGGACGCTGGACGGAGACGGCCCGCTTCGAGATGAGGGCGCTGTTCTAATGCCGGGTGCATGGGAAATGCGCGCGATGCGCGAGGCGCGGCCCCGGGGCCGCAAGCGGATGCCGGCCGCCACGGGGCTGCGGGGCCGCGGTTGGATGACGTATGCCGCCATCTGTCTCGGGTTCGCGGCTGCCGGCCCGGGGGCGGCCGCGACGTCGCCGCGCGTGGAGAGCGTGCGGGTGGAGGGCAACCGGGTGCTGTCCACGGCGGAGGTGCGGGCGCGCCTGGGATTGGTGGCGGGACTGGCCTTTGACAGCCTTGCGGCTTCCGCGGGGCTGGACGCGCTGCTGGGCCGCTACCGCGAAGTCGGCCGGCTGGCGGCCTCGGCGCGGCTGTGGCTGGAGGGCGACTCCGCGCGGCCGGAGGTGCGGGTGCGGGTGGAGGAGGGCCCGGCCGCACGGGTGGATTCGTTTGCCGTGCTGGGTGCCGCGGCGCTCGACTGGGGCGCGCTGCGCCCGTCGCTGGAACTGCGCCCGGGAGCCGCCTTCGGCCCCGGCGCGCTGGAGCGCGACGTGGCGCGCATCCTGGACGCCTACGCCGAGCGAGGGCATCCGTACGCTTCGCTGCGGCCCCAGGACTTCGCGGAGGGGCCGGGGGGACTGAGCTTCCGCTACGCGGTGGACGAGGGTCCGGAGGTCCGGCTGGCGCGCCTCGAAGTGGAGGGCGTCACCCGCACCGACACCCTCCGGGTCTTGCGGCAGGCGGGTCTGCGGGTGGGTGAGATATTCGACCGCTCGCGCGTGGAGCACGCGGTGTGGCGGCTGCGCCGGCTCGGGGCGTTCGACCGCGCGGACGCCGGGTTGCTGGCCGGCGGTGGATCGGGCACCCTCCGCTACCGGGTGCACGAGGGCGGCACCAGCTCGGCCCAGGGGGTGATCGGCTGGTCCAGTGAAAGCCACACGCTGACCGGGTTGTTCGACCTGCAGCTGCAGAACCTGGGGGGTGGCCGTTCCGGCCGGTTCCGGCTGGATGCTCGCGGGAATGGCGTGACCGACTACGAGCTGGCGGCCCGCGAACCCATGGTGTTCGGCAGCCCGCTCACGCTGGAGGGCGGGCTGGGGCAGCACCTGGAGGACACGCTGTACACCCAGACCCGGGTCCGGGCGGGACTCGAGGCGGAGGTGTTTCCGTTCGCGCTGGCCACGGTGGGGGCGGAGTGGGAGCGAGTGGTGGCGGGCGTGGGACCGGTGCTGGTGGAGCGCATCTCCCGGTTGCGGGTGTCGCTCGAGTGGGACCGGCGGGACGACCCCCTTGCGCCGACCGGGGGGATCCTGCTTAGGTTGCGGAGCAGCTTCGGCTCGCGCTCGCGGGAGTTCCGCGCCGGGGGCGCCGAGGGGGGCACGCTGCGGGAGGACGAGCTGGACGCGGAGGCCTACCTGCGCCCGGCGGGCGCGGGCCGGGTGGTGGCGCTGCGGGGGTTCGCGCGCGGCCTGCGCTCCCCGGAGCACCCCGCGCCGGCGTACCGCCAGTACCTGCTCGGCGGGGCCACCACGCTGCGAGGCTATCGCGAGCAGCAGTTCCGCGGCCCGGTGGTGGGCCTGGCCTCGGCCGAGTGGCGCTGGCTGGCCGGCGAGGCCGGCAGCTACGCGTTCGTGTTCCTGGACGCGGGCTTCGTGCGCCTGGAGTTCGCGGCCGGCGGCGATTACGCCGCCGTGAACCTGGTCCGCCTGGGCTACGGCGGCGGGGTGCGGGTGCCCACGCGCCTGGGGTTGCTGGGAGTTGACTACGCCTGGGGCGAGAGCACCTCGCCGTTGGGCGGCAAGATCCACGTTTCCGTCCGGAGCAGGCTGATGTCCCGCCTGCAGGAGTTGGAGGCCGCGCACCCCGCGCTGGTCACGCCCGACTCGCCGACGCAGCGCGTGGCCGGCAGCCCCATCGAGGGCTTCCGCACCGTCCGCCACGCCGCACCCATGATGAGCCTGCTCAATACCTACTCGGTGGACGAGCTGCGCGAGTTCGACGCCCGGCTGCGCAAGGCCTCGGGTCGCGAGGTCCTGGACTACTGCGTGGAGCTCAAGATTGACGGCGTGGCGGTGAGCCTGACCTACAGGGACGGCGTGTTCGTGGAAGGCGCCACCCGGGGCGACGGCGTGCAGGGCGACGACATCACCGGCAATCTCAGGACGATCCAGGCCCTGCCGCTCCGCCTGCGCGGTCCCGCGGCCCGCGGGGAGCTGGTGGTGCGCGGCGAGTGCTACATGGCCTGGCCGGAGTTCGAGGCCTACAACCGCGCCTGCGAGGAATCCGGCGGCGATCCGCTCAGCAACCCCCGCAACGGTACCGCCGGCTCGCTCAAGCTGCTCGACCCGCGCGAGGTGGCGCGCCGCCCGCTGACCTACTTCGCGTACACGCTGGTGGAGCCCGCGCGGCGCGGCGTGACCACCCAGGCCGGGGCGCTGGAGGGGATGCGGGGGGCGGGGCTGCGGGTGAACCCCTTCGCCACGCGCGCGCGGGGCCTCGACGAGGTGCTGGCGGCGGTGGAGGCGTGGCGGACGCGGCGCGACACGTTGGAGTACGACACCGACGGCCTGGTGATCAAGGTGGACGAGCTGGCGCTGCACGCCGAGCTGGGGGCCACCGCGAAGGCGCCCCGGTGGGGCGTGGCGTTCAAGTACCCGCCCCCGGAGGCCGAGACCACGCTGCTCGACGTGCTGTTCCAGGTGGGGCGCATGGGCCAGGTGACGCCCGTGGCGGTGCTGGAGCCGGTGAGCCTGCGTGGCATCGTGATCGCGCGCGCCACGCTGCACAACTTCGAGGACGTGGCGCGCAAGGACCTGCGCGTGGGCGACCGGGG
>JACRLI010000001.1:0-65849 GCA_016235265.1 Candidatus Eisenbacteria bacterium | reverse complement strand
AGCGCGGCGGCGAGGTGATCCCGCAGGTGATTCGCGCGCTGCCCGAGCGGCGCGGCGGCGGGGAGAAACCCATCCGCGCGCCGCGCGCCTGCCCCTCGTGCGGCGGGCCCCTGGTGCGCGACGCGGAGGAGGTGGCGCTGCGCTGCGAGAACCCGGCGTGCCCCATGCAGCTGCGCCGGCGCCTGGAGCATTTCGGCAGCCGCGGCGCCATGGACATCGCGGGGCTGGGTCGCTCCACCGCGGAGCAGCTCGCGGACGCGGGGCTGGTGGAGGACGTCGGGGACCTTTATTCCCTGCGCGCCGGCCAGCTCCTGGAGCTCGAGGGCTTCGCGGAGAAGAGCGCCGCGGCGCTGGTGGAGGCCATCGCGGGCTCCATCTCGCGCCCATGGCCGCGGGTCCTGTACGCGCTGGGCATCCCGCACGTGGGTGAATCCACCGCGGAGCTGCTGGCGGGGGAGTTCCCCGGCTGGGACGCGCTGTCCGGGGCGTCCGTGGAGCAGCTCGATGCCGTGCCCGGGGTGGGGGACGTGATGGCCGCGGCGGTGGCGCACTTCCTGCGGCAGCCGCGCCTGGAGCGGGTGGTGGCGAAGCTCCGCCGGGCCGGGGTGACGCTGGCCGGGCCGGCCCGCCAGGTTCGCTCCCGCGCGCTGGAGGGCCGCACGCTGGTGCTCACCGGGACCCTGCCGCACCTCACGCGGGAACAGGCCGCCGAACTGATCAAGTCCCACGGCGGAAGCGTCGCCGGCAGCGTGAGCAAGAAGACCGACTACGTGGTCGCGGGCGAGGCCGCCGGCTCCAAGCTGGACAAGGCCACCGCACTGGGGGTGACCTTGCTCGACGAGGCGGGTCTCCTGGCACTTCTGGGAGAGAAGCTCCCGTGACGCCCCGCACCCTGCCCCGCACCCCGCCCCGGGAGACCTGGTGACCGACACCGCCGGCCTGCGCCTCGAGGAGGCGCTGCGCCTCGAACACCCGCGCTACGAGCCCCGCCCCGACCAGGGCCGCATGGCCTCGGACGTGGCCGACTGCCTGCAGCGCGGCGGCGTGCTGCTGGCCGAGGCACCCACCGGCCTGGGCAAGACCCTGGCCTACCTGCTGCCCGCCGTGGAATGGGCCCGGGCCTCGGGCCAGCCGGTGGTGGTCTCCACGCACACCAAGAGCCTCCAGGACCAGATCCTGGACTCGGAGCTGCCCATCCTGGGCCGCGCGCTGGGCGGCGACGTGCGCGTGGTGCGCCTCAAGGGGCGCGAGAACTACCTGTGTCGCTCGCGCGTGGAGGGCTTCCTGGCGGAGCGCGCCGGCACTCCGGAGGCGCGCCGGCTGGAGGCGCTGCTGGCCTCCGTGCCCGACGGCGATCTCAGCGCCGTGGACGACGGGGACAACGCGTGGGAGCCCTTCCGGGGCCAGGAGCTGGACGCCGGTCACTGCCCCTCCGAGATCTGCCGCGACACCCGGGGCTGCTGGCTGCGCAAGGCCCGCCGCCAGGCGCAGGAGGCCCACGTGGTGGTGGTGAACCACGCGCTGTGGCTCACCGACCGCATGGCGGGCGGCGTGGTGCTGCCGGAGTTCAGCCGGCTGGTGGTGGACGAGGCGCACCACCTGCCGGACGCGTTCACCCGGGCCCTCTCGGTGCGCTTCACGCAGCGTTCCTTCGGGGTCGCCCTGGACCGGTTGCTGGGCAAGCCGCGCGCCGCGGGGCAGCTGAAGGCGCTGCAGGCGGCGCTCAAGGGCCATGCGCAAGGCGACGTGTTCGCCGGGTCGGGCTCCGCGTCCCTCGAGCGCGAGCGGGAGGCGGCCCGCGCGCTGCAGGAGGCGCTGGAGGCGGTGCGCCCCGCGGGGGAGGGGGCCTTCGAGGATCTCTCCCGGGTGGCCGGGCAGGGCGGCCGGGTGCGCCTGGACGGGT
Organism: Candidatus Eisenbacteria bacterium; assembly: GCA_016235265.1. Lineage (NCBI taxonomy): Bacteria > Candidatus Eiseniibacteriota > Candidatus Eiseniibacteriota bacterium. The sequence continues at coordinate 63,946 of JACRLI010000001.1, read as the reverse complement.
GCTCCGATCCCACCGAGGTGTTTCCCCCGCGGCTGGACGACCTGCTGGACCGGCTGCGCGACGCCCTGCGCGCCGGGGAGGCATGGCGCGCCCTGGCGCCGGAGGAGCCGGACTCCGCCTCGAAGCTCCGCCCCTACGTGGTGCGCTCGCTGGGACAGTGGGAGAAGGAGGCCCAGGCGCTGCTCGCACTCACCGGGCCCATCCCGGATGGGCGCTGTGCCACGCTGGAATTCAGCCGGCCCTCCGGGGTGACCCTGGAGAGTGTGCCGTGGAACGTGGGGCGCGAGGCGAGCGCGGAGCTGACCGGGCGGCTGGAGTCGGTGGTGCTCACGTCGGCCACCCTCGCCGCGGACGGCAAGTTCGACTATCTTTGCGGCAGGCTGGGCCTGGAGGCCGGGGACGTGCGCGCGGAGGCGTACGTGTCGGGGATCGACCCGGCACGGCAGCTGCTCGCGCTGAGTGTGAGCGGCGTGCCCGACCCGCGCGAGCCGGGCTACCTGGAGGCGGCGGCGGACACGGTGGCGGAGCTGGCCACGCTGGGTCGCAACACGCTGGTGCTGGCCACCTCGTGGGAGTCCCTGCGCGGGCTCGCCGGGCTGCTGGAGCCGCGGGTGCCGCAGCTGCTGACGCAGGACGATCCGCGGCGGCGCAGCCAGCTGGCGCGCCGCTTCCGCGGCGCCCGCGGGGCGGTGCTGCTGGGGGTGCAGAGCTTCTGGGAGGGCGTGGACTTCCCGGGCGAGGCCCTCGAAGTGCTGGTGATGCTGCGCCTGCCCTTCGGAGTGCCCACGGACCCGGTGTTCGAAGCCCGCAAGCGCGATTACGAGGCCCGCGGCCTGGACCCGTTCCGCGACCTGGCGGTCCCCGAAGCGGTGTTGCGGTTCCGGCAGGGCGTGGGCCGGCTGCTGCGCAGGTCCACCGACCGGGGCGTGTTCGTGCTGCTGGACCGGCGGGCCGGCGGTTCCGGCTACGGGCGGAGTTTTGTCGCGGCGCTGGGCACGCCGCTCAGGCAGGCGCGCGGAGCGCGAGAGGCGGCCGCGGCCGCGGGCGAGTTCCTTGGCGCCGGCACGGTGACGGAGGGTTGATGGCGGTTTCGTACCAGGCGGGGTGGAGCGCGCTGACGGCGCGCGATCTCGAGGCCATTGCGGAGGGCCGGGCGCGGCTCGTGCTGGGCGCGGGGTCGGTGCAGCGGATGGGTGTGTCGCGGGAGACCGTGGAGTCCCTGATGCACCGCGGGCAGGTGGTGTACGGCGTGAACACCGGTTTTGGCAACCTGGTGAGCGAGCGGATTCCGGACGCGGCGCTGCGCGACCTGCAGCGCAACCTCCTGCGCAGCCACGCCTGCGGCGTGGGCGAGACGCTCACCGACCCGGAGAGCCGGGCCATGGTGGCGCTGCGGGCGCACTCGCTGGCCTTCGGCCATTCCGGCGTGCGGCCGCAGCTGGTGCGCGCGCTGCTGGCGCTGCTCGCGAAGAACGTGGTCCCGGTCATCCCGCTCCGCGGCTCGGTGGGCGCGAGCGGGGACCTGGCGCCGCTGGCGCACCTGGCGCTGGTGCTGATCGGCGAGGGGCGGGCGCGCGTGGGGGCTCGACGGTCGGAGGTCGGCGGTGCGGTGGCGCTGCGGCGCGCGGGCCTGCGGCCGGTGGTGCTGGCGCCCAAGGAAGGCCTGGCGCTCATCAACGGCACGCAGCTCATGGCCGGCGTCGGCTCGCTCTCGTGGTGCCGCGCGGAGCGGGTTCTGCTGGCCGCGGAACTGGCCGCGGCCATGTCGGTGGAGGCGCTGCTGGGCAGCGTCAAGCCCTTCGACGAGCGCTTCGCGCGCGTCCGGCCGCACCCCGGGCACGCGGAAACCGCCGCGCGGCTGCGGTCCATGCTGCGCGGCAGCGGGATCGTGGCCTCGCACCGCAACTGCGGGCGGGTGCAGGACGCCTACACTGAGCGGTGCGTGCCGCAGGTCCTGGGCTCGGTGCGCGACTCGTTGCGGTACGTGCGGCGCTGCCTGGAGATCGAGATCAACTCGGTGTCGGACAATCCGCTGGTGTTCGGCGGGGAGGTGATCTCCGGCGGCAACTTCCACGGGCAGCCGGTGGCCACCGCGCTGGACGTGGCCACCATCGCGCTGGCGCAGGTCGCGGGCTTCAGCGAGCGGCGCACCTTCCGGATGCTGGATGCGAAGCTGGGGGAGCTGCCCGCCTTCCTGGCGCGCCGGCCGGGCCTGGAGTCCGGCCTGATGCTGGTGCAGTACACCGCCGCGGCCCTGGTGGCGGAGCTCAAGGTGTTGTCGCATCCTGCCAGCGTGGACACCATTCCCACCTCCGCGAGCACCGAGGACCACGTCAGCATGGGCAGCGTGGCGGCCACCAAGCTGCGCCAGGCCGTGCCGCTGGCCGCCCGCGTGGTGGCGGCGGAGCTGGTGGCGGCGGCGGAAGCCCAGGACCGGCGCCGTCCGCTCAGGCCGGCCGCGGCCACCGGGAACGGCCGCGACGCCGTGCGCCGCTACGTTCCGCCCCTGACCGGCGACCGGCCGCTGGGCGGGCAGCTGGACGTGCTGGCGGAGGCGATCCTCGACGGTTCCTTCCCGGCGTTGCCGGATCCCAGAAAGGCAGGCGTGTCATGAGCGCCATCCGCACCCTGCGCGCGCCCCGGGGCACCAGCCGCACCTGCAAGGGCTGGTCGCAGGAGGCGGCGCTGCGCATGCTGCACAACAACCTGGACCCCGAAGTGGCGGAGCGGCCGGAGGACCTGGTGGTGTACGGCGGCACGGGCAAGGCGGCCCGCAACTGGGCCTGCTTCGAGGCCATCGTGCGCGAGCTGCAGCGCCTGGAGAACGACGAGACGCTGCTGGTGCAGTCGGGCAAGCCCGTGGGCGTGGCGCGCACGCACCCGTGGGCCCCGCGGGTGCTGATCGCCAACTCGCTGCTGGTGCCGGCGTGGGCCAACTGGGAGCATTTCTGGAAGCTGGAAAAGCTGGGCCTGATCATGTACGGGCAGATGACGGCCGGCAGCTGGATCTACATCGGCACGCAGGGAATCCTGCAGGGCACCTACGAAACGTTCGCGGAGTGCGGCAGGAGGCACTTCGGATCCGATCTCGCCGGGCGGGTGGTGCTCACCGCCGGCCTGGGCGGCATGGGCGGGGCGCAGCCGCTGGCGGTGACCATGAACGGCGGGGTGTGCCTGGCGGTGGAAGTGGACCCCTCGCGCATCCAGCGGCGCCTGGAGACGCGCTACCTGGACCGGGCGGCCCGATCGGTGGAGGAGGCGCTGGCGTGGGCCGAGGAGGCGCGCCGCGCGAAGCAGCCGCTGAGCGTCGGCATTCCCGGGAACGCCGCCACGGTGCTGCCGCAGCTGCTCAAGGCCGGCTTCGCGCCGGACGTGGTCACCGACCAGACTTCGGCGCACGATCCCCTCGCCGGCTACATCCCCGAAGGCCACACGGTGGAGGCTGCCGCGGAGCTGCGCTCGCGCGACCCGGCCCGCTACATGGCGCTGAGCTACGCCTCCATGGCGCGGCACGTGGAGGCCATGCTGGCCTTCCAGGCGGCCGGCAGTGCGGTGTTCGACTACGGCAACAACCTCCGGGCGCAGGCGCACAAGGCGGGCGTGGAGCGGGCCTTCGACTTTCCCGGTTTCGTGCCGGCCTACGTGCGCCCCCTGTTCTGCGAAGGCAAGGGCCCGTTCCGCTGGGCGGCGCTCTCCGGCGACCCGAAGGACATCGCGCGCACCGACCGTGCCATCCTCGAGACCTTCCCCGACAACGAGCCGCTGGCGCGCTGGATCCGCATGGCCGGCGAGCGCGTGGCCTTCCAGGGGCTGCCGGCGCGCATCTGCTGGCTCGGCTACGGGGAGCGCGCGGAGTTCGGAGCGGTGATGAACCGGCTGGTGGCGAAGGGGGAGATCACCGCACCCATCGTGATCGGCCGCGACCACCTGGACTCCGGCTCGGTGGCCTCGCCGTACCGGGAGACCGAGGCCATGAAGGACGGCTCCGACGCCATCGCCGACTGGCCCATCCTCAACGCGCTGCTCAACACCTCGAGCGGGGCCTCGTGGGTGTCGGTGCACCACGGGGGCGGCGTGGGCATGGGCTACTCGATCCACGCGGGCATGGTGTGCGTGGCCGAGGGCACCGAGGAGGGCGGCCGGAAGCTGGAGCGGGTGCTGACCAACGACCCCATGAGCGGGGTGTTGCGCCACGTGGATGCCGGATACGACGAGGCCATCGGCTTCGCGAAGGCGAAGGGCGTGCGCGTTCCGACGAGGGAGCGCTGAAATGAACCGCGGCAACGGGCCGGACCGGGTGGCCGCCACCGGCCTGTTGCTGCACGCCGGGCAGCTGGTGACGCTGGCCGGGGGCGAGGGACCGCTGCGCGGGGTGGTGGGGGACGCCGGCGTGATCCCCGACGGTGCGCTGGCCTGGCGCGGCGAGGACATCGTGTGGACCGGCGCCAGCTCGGAGGCGGAGCGCGGTGTGGAGCTCCTGCCGGGCGGGCTGCGTTTCGACGCCGGCGGCCGGGCGGTGGTGCCCGGGCTCATCGATTCCCACACCCACATGGTCTTCGCCGGCCATCGCGACGAAGAATGGGAGGAGCGGCTGCGGGGCGTGTCCTACGCCGAGATCGCCGCGCGCGGCGGGGGAATCCTGAACACGGTACGCGCCACCCGGGCCGCCGGCGTGCCGGAGCTGAAGAGCCTGGCCGAGTGCCGGCTGCAGCGGGCGCTGGAGGCGGGGGTCACCACGGTGGAGATCAAGAGCGGCTACGGGCTGTCGCTGGAGAGCGAGCTCAAGATCCTGGAAGTGGTGGATCTCATCCGCCGCGAGGGTCGCTACGACGTGGTGCCCACGTTCCTGGGGGCCCACGAGGTGGGCCCGGAGTTCCGCGGCCGGCGCGCCGACTTCGTGCGCGAGGTGGCGCGGACCTGGATCCCCGAGGTGGCCTCGACCGGCCGGGCGGAGTTCTTCGACGTGTTCTGCGAGAAGGACGTCTTCGAGCTGGAGGACACCCGCGCGATGTGCGAGGCGGCCCTGGCGGCCGGCCTGCGGCTGAAGTTGCACGCCGACGAGTTGCACCCGCTGGGCGGAGCCGGGCTGGCCGCCGAGCTGGGCTCGGTGAGCGCCGACCACCTGGTCCACGCCTCGGACTCGGATCTTGAGAAGATGGGCGCATCGGGGACGATCCCGGTGCTCCTGCCCGGGACGTCGCTGATGCTGGCCATTCCGTGGGCGCGCGCGGCGCGCATGCTGGAGATGGGGCTGCCGGTGGCGCTGGCCACCGACTGCAACCCCGGTACCTGCTACTGCGAGAATCTGCCGCTGATCGGCAGCCTGGCCCTGGGCGGCTACCGCATGCCGCCGCTCACGGCGCTGGCCGCGGTGACGCGCAACGCCGCCTGCGCGGTGGGCCGCGGCGGGCGGCTGGGACGGCTGCAGACCGGCTACCGGATGGACGCCGTGATGCTGGAGGAAGCCTCGCCGGCATCGCTGTTCTACCACGTGTCGGCGCCCCACGCGCGGGTGGTGTGGATGCGGGGAGAGGTGGCGTTCCGGCGCGACGTCGGAACCCCCGTGGAGACGACCCACTAGCGCGGCCCCGGGCGCGCCGGCGCGGGCGGACCGGCGGGCGCGCATCCTTGGGCCTTCGATTCCTTCCGACCTGCTGCGAGGAGCCCCATGCAACCGATGATCGAATGTGTCCCGAATTTCAGCGAAGGCCGGCGTCCGGAGGTGGTGGCGGCGATCGTGGAGTCCATGACCGCGGTGGAGGGTGTGACGCTGCTGGACCGTGAGATGGACCCCAGCCACAACCGCTGCGTGGTGACCTTCGTGGCGCCGCCGGGCGTGGTGGTGGAGGCGGCGCTGCGGGGGATGCGCAAGGCCGCGGAGCTGATTGACCTGAACCACCACGAGGGCGAACACCCGCGCATGGGGGCCACGGACGTGGTGCCGTTCGTGCCGCTGGGCACCGCCACCATGGACCAGTGCGTGGAGCTGGCGAAGGAACTGGGTCGGCGGGCCGGGGAGGAGCTGGGCATCCCGGTGTTCCTGTACGAGGCCGCCGCCACCCGCCCGCAGCGGGAGAACCTGGCCGAGGTGCGCAAGGGCGAGTTCGAGGGCCTGCGCGAGGCCATCGGCAGGGACCCCGCGCGCCTGCCGGACTTCGGCCCCGGGAAGATCCACCCCACGGCGGGTGCCACGGCGGTGGGGGCGCGCATGCCGCTGGTGGCGTTCAACGTGAACCTGGGCACGCCCGACGTGCGCGTGGCGAAGGAAGTGGCCAAGGCGCTGCGCTTCCAGACCGGAGGCCTGCGCTACGTGAAGGCGCTGGGCTTCTTCCTCGAGGACCGCGGGATCGCCCAGGTGAGCATGAACCTGGTCAACTACCGCCAGAGCCCCATGCACCGCGCCTTCGCCATGGTGCGCGAGGAGGCGGAGCGCTTCGGCGTGGGCGTGGTGGGCAGCGAGATCGTGGGGCTGGTCCCGCAGGACGCGCTGTTCGCCGCGGCCGAGCACGCGCTGCGGCTGGAGGCCTTCACCCCCAACCAGGTCCTCGAGAACAAGCTGGCCGCGGCGGGTGCGGGCGGGGGCGGTGGGTCGGTGGGGGAATTCCTGGATCGGATCGCCTCGCGCGAACCGACCCCGGGGGGCGGAGCGGTGTCGGCGCACGCGGGCGCGCTGGCCGCCGCGCTGGGCGCGATGGTGGCGGGCCTCACCGTGGGCCGCAAGAAGTACGCCGCGGTGGACGCCGAAATGCGCCAGGCGATGCGCAGGTGCGAGGAGTTGCGCTCCCGGCTGTCCCAGCTGGTGGAGGCGGACAACGCCTCCTTTGACGAGGTCATGCGGGTCCGCAAGACGCCTGCCAACAACGAGATCGAGACGTCGCGTAAGGCGAAGCTGGAACTGGAGGCCCTGTGGAAGGCCACCCGGGTGCCGCTGGAGACGGCCCGGGCGGCCGCCGAAGTGGTGGGCCTGGCCGGCGAGATGGCCGCCAAGGGCAACCGCAACGCCTTGAGCGACGCGGGGGTGGGGCTGCTGATGTCGCAGGCGGCCGGGAGGGGGGCGCTGTACAACGTGGCCATCAACCTCAAGGACCTGCCCGACGGGCCGGACAAGGAAGAGGTGCGCCGGGAGGCCGCGGCTCTCAAGCAGGCCCTCGCGGGGGCCGATAGTGTATTGGCTGCACTGGAAGCCGGACTGGCCTGACCCGTTGCGGGAGGATCCTTGGAGCGAGCTGCTGACATTAAGCGGCAGGCCCAGAATTTCATCAAGCAGGGCCGTTGGGACGAGGCCATCAGGGCCTACGAACGTCTCGCGCAGGCGTCGGATCCCGATCCGTACCTGCTGGTGATGATCGGCGACGTCCACATCCGGCGCGGGGACACCGCGTCGGCGCTGGGGTCGTACACCCAGGCCATCGAAGGCTACCGCGCGGTCGGGCTGCTGAAGAACGCGGTCGCGCTGGGCAAGAAGCTGCTCCGCTACAACCAGCAGAAGGTGCAGGTGCTGCGCCTGCTGGGAGACCTGACCGCGCAGGACGGCCTGGCCGGGGACGCGGCCGCCTTCTATGCCGCCGCCGCGGAGGAGGAGGTCTCCACCGGCCACATGGACGCCGCGGCCGAGATGTTGCGCCGGGGCGTGTCCGTCTCACCGGTGCACGCGGATTGTTCCAACCGGCTGGTGGATCTCTACGTGAGCCTGGATCGCCCGCGGGATGCCGCGGGAGAGCTGCTGCGCATGGCCGCGGCGCTGCGCATGGCCGGCCGCGAGGAGATCGTGCATTACCTCCTGGAGCGCGCCCGCGCGCTGGATCCCGAGGCGGAGCTGCCGTCGCTGGAGCCGGTGCAGGGCGGGACCACCGACCCCGCGCTCGGGCTGCGGGATGCCCTGGAGTCCTCCGGGCGGCCCGCCGCATCGCCCCAGGCCCCCGCGGTGCCGCGCGTCGCCGGGGACCGGTTGTCCGACCTCGAGGGCACCAGCCGCGCCAAGGAGAGCCCCGCTGCGCCGAAGGAAGTAACCCCCGCCGCGAAGTCGGCTGCCGGGCAGGCGCAGAAGGAAGGCACTCCGGCCGCGAAGCCGGCGGCCCCGTCGGCGCCGAAGACCGCCGCCGCGAAGGCGAAGCCGCCCGAGGCGGCCGCGCCGGAGGCGGCGCCGGCAGCCGCCGAGGCCGCATTCGTGGAGCCCGAGGCGCCCGCGAAGCGCAGCACCAGCCGCTCGGTCAGCGTGCGCGACGAAGCGCCGGCGGCCGGGGCGTTGATTGATCTCTCCAAGATTCTGGACGAATTCAAGCAGGGCCTGGAGCAGCAGATCGCGCCCGACGACGCCAAGAGCCACTACGACATGGCCATGGCATTCATGGAGATGAACCTCCTCGGGGACGCGGTGGCCGAGCTGGCGGCGGCCTCGCACGACACCGAGATGCGCCCGCGCTGCTGCGAGCTGCTGGGCCAGTGCTACCTGCGCCAGGGCCTGCCGGCCGACGCCGAGCGGATCCTGCGCCGCGGCCTGGAGTCGCCCGGCCTGGCGGAGGAGGCGTTGCTGTCGCTGCGCTACCACCTGTCGCTCGCGCTCGACGAGCTGGGACAGGGGGAGGAGGCGCACGAGCTGATGGCGGAGGTGGTGCGCACGCGGCCCGACTTCATGGACGCGGCGACGCACCTCGAGGCGTTTCGCCTGAAGCGCGCCTCGTGAGCCCCTTCGGCATCAAGCTGCTCCGGCCGCGCCCCCGGCCCCCCGAGATTGACCTCCACATGCACAGCACGCAGTCCGACGGGTCGGTGGACCCGGCGGGACTGGTGCGCGAGGCGCTCGCGCTCGGGCTCAAGGCCATCTCCATCACCGACCACGACACCACCTCCGCCATCGTCGAGGCGCGCCGCTCCGCCGAGGGCACCGGCCTGGAGATCGTCCCCGGCGTGGAGCTGTCCACGGCGGAGGGCAAGTCCGACGTGCACCTGCTGATCTACGGCTTCAGCGACTCCGAGGGCCTGGAGCAGGCGCTGCTCCGCTTCCGCGAGGCGCGCGAGCGGCGCGCGGAGGAGATGGTGGGCAAGCTCAACGCGCTGGGCATCGAGATCACCATGGCCGAAGTGCGGGCGTTGGCGGGCCCGGGGGCCATCGGCCGCCCGCACCTGGCGCAGGCCCTGGTGCTCATGGGGGCGGCCGAGACCAGCCAGGAGGTCTTCCGGCGCTGGCTGGGGCACGGCGGCTCGGCGTGGGTGCCCAAGGAGCGTCTCACCATGGAGGACGCCGCGGAGATCGCGCGCCGGCACGGGGGCGTCACCTCGCTGGCGCACCCCGCCACGCTGCGTCGCGACGACCTGATCCCCACCCTGCGCGACCGCGGGGTGCAGTGCCTGGAGGTGTGGCACTCCCGCCACGACGTGGAGTGCTCCAAGTACTACCTGGCGCTGGCCCGCCGGCACGGGCTGGTGCCCACCGGCGGCTCCGACTACCACGGAGCGCACAACCCCGGCGTGACCATGGGCTGCACGCGGGTCGCGGCGGAAGTCCTCGAGGAGTTGCGCGCGGCCTTCCCGTCCACTCCGCCCAGCATCTCGCCATCCATCCCCTGAGCCCCGGTTTCGAGATCGCCCCGCCCGTTCCCGCCGCCCGGAGCATCCGCACGGTGCATCTGAAAGGTTGACACTGGTCGGCACTGCAAGGTTGACCGGCCCGCACCCGCTGCCTAGACTCCGCAAGCTGGATGCCCGAATCTCCCGATCGTCACGAGCCGGTGTCGCGGCGCGCCCGGCGCATCGCAGTGGAGGCCGTGCTGGCCGCGCTGATCGTGGCCAGCGGGCGCTTCCACGTGATCCCCAGCGTGGAGTGGGTGAGCGTGCTGTGTCTCGCCGCGGGCCTGCTCCGGGGAGTGGGCGGCGGGCTGCGCGTGGCGGTCGCGGGCATGTTGCTCTACAGTCTCACCAGTCCGTATGGCCTGGCCTCGCCGCTGGTGCTCGCGGCGCAGGTGCTGGGAATGGCGCCCGCGGGGCTCGCGGGCGGTTTGCTGCGCCGCGGGACACCCGCGTTCTGGGTCTACGGCGCCGCCGGGTTCCTCACCACCCTCTGGTTCGATCTTTGGACGAATCTCGCCACCGCACAGTACGTGGGAGCGCTGGGGCCGTCGCTGGCCGCGGCGCTGCCGTTCACCGCGGTGCACGTGGCGTCCAACGTGGTGCTGTTCGCCGCGCTGGGCCCGCTGCTGCGCTCGCGGCTCTCACCGCTCTTCTCCTCGGCGCGCTGAGCCCAACGGGGGTCGCGGCGGCCGTGGATTCGACCGCGGCGCGGCCGGCGCCCGTGAATTCGACCGCGGCGCCTCGCACGGACGTACCTGCCGCTCCCCCCGCCGTGGCGCGCCCGGCGCCCGTGCCGCACGCGGTCACCACGTTGCAGGCCGGCCTGCCCGGTGTGCGTTCCGCGTCCGTCGCCCCGCCCTTCGACCGCCCCGCGGACCGGGAGGACCGTTTCTTCCGCTCCTACGCCGACCGGCTGGCCGAGGCGGGCTGGGTGGCGGACGTGGACTACGGCTACACCGGCCGCGAGCGCTACCTGTTCGCGCCCGGCTCCCCGCGTCCACCGGTGATCCTGCTCGATGGGTTCCCCGCGGACCTGGGCTGGGTGGCCTCCGGCGCGCTGGAGGGCTGGGGCGGGGACCTGGACGGGGGGGGGCGCGCCTCCTGGCCAGACGGACCCGGTCCACACCTTCCCGGTGGGGTGCTGGCGCTGTCCCGCTACCCGGCGGGCGACGGCTCGCTGCTGGCCCGGCTGACGCTGCACGCCTCCGACGTGGGCGCCCAGGACGCGCGGGTCCACTTCGCGCGGCGCGACGCCGGCAGCGAGTGGGCGTCGTCGTTCGGCACGCGCAAGGAGGTTGCGAGCTACCTGGTCGAGGAGTACCGCGCCCGGGGCCTGGCCCTGGCCGGCGCGCGCCGGGCCCGCTGGGGGCGGTGGCGCGTGTCGCTGCTCAGTTCCACCTCCGACGTGGTGGACTACTCCCCGGACTTCACCGGCGACAAGACCCGCCGCGAGCTGGTGCGGCTCGGGGCGGGAGCCTCCAGCCGCGACAGCGTGGTGTGCGCGTGGGTGGTGCTGGGGAGCGCCGGCGACGGCAGCGGCCGCGAGCCGCGCCGGGCCGCCGCCGTGCGCTTCGCGCCCCGAGGCCTGCCGCTGGGTGGTGCGCTGGGGCTCTCGGTGCAGCGGGACAGTTCCGGCGGGGCCCGCGCCACGGTGCAGGGGTCCGTGGGTGCACCGGGCTGGGAGGCGGCGGCGAGCCTGGACGCCACGCGTCCCGACGGGCGGCCGCGCCTGCTGCAGCTCCGCGGTTCGGCCACGCGCGCGTTGTCCGGGGGCTGGAACATGGCCTTCGAGGGCAGCTGGAGCGCGGAGATCAGCACTCCTCCGGGCGCAGGGCAGGGAGGCGGGCTCTCCATGCTGCGCGTGGAACCTCGATTGCAGTGGCGGGCGGGGCGGGCGCGCGCGGAGATGTCGGTGTTCGTGGAGCGGGACAAGGGGCTGGACCGCGAGCCGGCCCTGGAGGCGTACTCCACGCTCGCGCCGGCGGCGGTGCGCGACGCGCGCTCCCTGGGCCTGCGGGCCCGCGCGGAGATCCCCGGGATCCTTCGCACCCGGTGGGGCGTGTCCGGCTTCGTTCAGCGCACGCGCGACGAGCGCGGGTGGCGCTTGCCGTACCAGCCCCCCTACGCCGCGCACGCCTTCGTGGCCGCCGACCGGCGCACCCCGCTGCTGCCCCTGGATGCGCACCTGCGCCTCACCGCGCACGCGGAGGGGGAGCGGAGGGGCGAGAACGACGTGCCCGCCGCCGCGCACGTCACCCTGGATTTCGAGACCGTCCTCGACTACGGCCAGCTGCACGGTCAGTTCGGCTTCTACAACTTCACCGACCTCGGTTACGAGACCACGTTCACAATCCCGGGACGGCCCACGCTGGCCGCGCCCGCTCCGGGCCGCAGCTTCCGCTTCGGCATCACCTGGGACCTCTGGAACTAGGCCGGCACCGGCCCGATCCCTCGACTTCCCCCGCGGACCCGCCGAGATGACTCCTGGCGCGCGCGCCCTGCTCCGGATGGGGCTGGCGTCGGCGGTCGCCGTCCTGATCGCGGTGCTCGCGCACCGGGCCCCCGTGCCGGCGGAGCGCCTTGCCGCCGCGGGAGGCGTGGGCACCGCCGCCGCCGCCGCAGACGCGCCCGGAGCGGAAGCCCCCGGCTCACCTGGAGCGGGCCTGCCGCCGCGTGGCGCAGCGTGGCCCGGCGAACCCGGCGGGCATCGCTTGAGCCTCAACCGGGCCAGCCAGGCCGATCTCGAGGCCCTGCCGGGCATCGGACCGGCCCTGGCGCGGCGCATCCTCGAGTTCCGCGCCTCGCACGGGCCATTCCGGAGCGCGGAGGAGCTCCTCCTGGTGCGGGGCATCGGCCCGCGCAAGTGGGCGGCGCTGCGGGGTCTGGTGGCACCGTAGGGAGCCGGGGCCCGGGAGACCCGAAGCAGCCCGAGGCCACAGGCTCCGCGCGAAGCGGAACTCAGAAGAGGGCAGCCTGCACGCGCGCGCCCGCACTCCCCGCTTGCATCCTGCATCCACCCATCGCGTCCCGTGGGCGCGCATTTCCGGAGCGGCAACGAGTTAGGACGCATCGGGAAGCGGCACGCCCCTTGCGCCTACTCTCGCGGGGGCCATCCGGCCCCGCCTTGCCCGTTTCCTGACACGCAACCGATGCCGGGGGCTCCGGAACCTTGGAAGACCTGGGACTCAAACTGCTCGAAGCGCAGCTGGTCACCGAGGAGGGGCTTTCCAAGGCCCTGGTCCAGCAGAAGAGCTCGGGCGGCACGCTGGAACACAACCTCGTCAAGGCCGGCGCGGTCCAGGAGGAGCGGCTGATGCTCTTCCTCTCCGAGCTGTTCCACGTGCCGCTGTTTGACGTGGCGCACGCGGAAGTGGACCCCACCGTCACCCGCCTGATCCCCGCGGAAGTCGCGAACAAGTTCCTGGCCATCCCGGTGGCCCGCCTCGGCCGCCGCCTGAAGGTGGCCATGGCCCACCCGGACAACCTGTTCGCCATCGAGGACATCAAGTTCATCACCGGCTACGACGTGGAGCCGGTGCTCTCCTCCGAGGCGGATATCCGGCGGGGGATCGAGCGCCACTACGAGACCGCGGGCGCTTCGCTGTCCGAAGTGATGAAGGGGATGGAGGACGACCTCCAAATCGTCGACGAGGACGAGGATGACGATGCGGACCTCGGCAACCTCGCCGAGGAAGCGCCCATCGTCAAGCTGGTCAACTCGCTGATCACCGACGCGGTGCGCAAGGGGGCCAGCGACATCCACGTGGAGCCCTACGAGCGGATGCTGCGCGTGCGCTTCCGCATCGACGGCACGCTGTACGAGATGATGTCGCCGCCGGTGAAGTTCAAGAGCGCCATCCTGTCGCGGCTCAAGATCATGGCCGAGCTGGACATCGCCGAGCGCCGGCTGCCCCAGGATGGGCGCTTCAAGACCAAGATCCTCAACAAGACGGTGGAGTTCCGCGTCTCGTCGCTGCCCACCATCCACGGCGAGAAGATCGTGCTGCGCGTGCTGGACCAGTCGAACCTGAACGTGGACCTGACGCGCCTGGGCTTCCACGAGAAGTCGCTGGACGCGTTCATGCGGGCGATCTTGAACCCCTACGGGATGGTGCTGGTGACCGGTCCCACCGGCTCGGGCAAGACCACCACGCTGTACTCGGCGCTCAGCAAGCTCAACACGCCCGAGGTGAACATCATGACCGCCGAGGATCCGGTGGAATACAACCTCGAAGGCGTGAACCAGGTGCTGGTCCAGGAGGACATCGGGCGCACCTTCGCCGCGGCGCTGCGCGCGTTCCTGCGCCAGGACCCCAACATCATCCTGGTGGGTGAGATCCGCGACGTGGACACCTGCTCCATCGCCATCAAGGCGGCCCTCACCGGTCACCTGGTGCTGTCCACGCTGCACACCAACGACGCCGCCAGCTCCATCAACCGTCTCATCGACATGGGCATGGAGCCGTTCCTGGTGGCCGCGTCGCTGAACCTGATCGAGGCCCAGCGGCTGCTGCGCCGGGTGTGCCCGCACTGCAAGAAGCCCATGAAGGTGCATCCGGAGCTGCTCGAGGAGCTGCAGTTCCCGGAGTCCGAATGGGACGGCATCAGCCTCTTTGAGGGCCAGGGCTGCGTGGAGTGCCGCAACACCGGGTACAAGGGCCGCGTGGCGGTGCACGAGGTGATGCCCATCAGTCCGGCGGTGCGGGACATGATCCTGGACCGCTCCCCGACCAGCGCGATGAAGAAGCAGATGATTGATGAAGGATACCTGACGATGCGCGTGGATGCCCTCATCAAGCTCAAGAACGGCATCACCACGGCCGAAGAAGTGTTGAAGGAGACGGCCCCGGACCGATTCTGACCGGGGCCCGGAATCGCGCGCGCCACTGACGGACGCCTGGCCCGAGGAATGACCGACCATGTGGAACATGAGAGCCCTGCTGGAGGAGATGATCTCCCGGAACGCCTCGGACCTGCACCTGAGCGCCGGCATCGCGCCCGCCTACCGCGTGGACGGTGCAGTGGCCATGGGGGAGGGCGAGCCGCTCACCCCGGAGGACACCCAGAAGCTGGCCTACAGCGTGCTCACCGACGAGCAGCGCAAGCGCTTCGAGGTGAGCAAGGAGCTGGACCTCTCCTTCGGTATCAAGGGCCTCTCGCGCTTCCGCGCCAACGTGTTCCAGCAGCGCGGCGTGATCTCGATGGCCATCCGGCAGATCCCGTACTCGGTGCTGGCGTTCGAGCAGCTGGGGTTGCCGCCCTCGTGCCGCGAGCTGACGCTGAAGCCCCGCGGGCTGGTGCTGGTCACCGGCCCCACCGGCTCCGGCAAGTCCACCACGCTGGCGGCCATGCTGGACCTGATCAACGGCGAGCGCGAGGGACACATCATCACCATCGAGGACCCCATCGAGTACGTGCACACGCACCGCAAGTGCATCGTGAACCAGCGTGAGGTGAACACCGACACGCAGACCTTCGCGGCGGCCCTCAAGTACGTGCTGCGGCAGGACCCCGACATCATCCTGGTGGGGGAGATGCGCGACCTCGAGACCATCGCCGCCGCGCTGACCATCGCCGAGACCGGTCACCTGGTGTTCGCCACGCTGCACACCAACAGCACCTTCGAGAGCGTGAACCGCATCGTGGACGTGTTCCCCGCGGAGCAGCAGGAGCAGATCCGCGCGCAGCTGGCCTTCTGCCTGGAGGGCGTGATCACCCAGCAGCTGGTGCCCCACGTGAAGGGCCGCGGGCGGGTGCTGGTGGCCGAGGTGCTGATGGTCACCCAGGCCGTGCGCGCGGTCGTTCGCGAGGGCAAGGTCCACCAGATCTACACCCTGATGCAGGCCGGCGCGAAGCACGGCATGCAGACCATGAACCAGGCCCTGTACCAGGCCTACATCAACAAGAAGATCTCCATGGACGAGTGCCTGGGCCGCAGCCCCAACGTGCAGGAGCTGGAGCAGCTCCTGGGCAAGACGGGATCGCGCGCAGCCGCGTAAGGAGCCGGACGCATGCCGACGTATCTCTGGAAAGGCCGGACTGTCAGCGGGGACGCCCAGGGCGGCGAGCTGACCTACGAGAGCCAGGAAGAGGCGCTCGCGTACCTGCGCAAGAAGCGCATCCTGATCACCTCGCTGACCGAGAAGCCCCGGAACATCCGCATCAAGATGCCGGGCAAGGGCAGCGTCACGGTGAAGGAGCTGGCCATCTTCACCCGCCAGTTCGCCACCATGATCGGGGCGGGCCTGCCGCTGGTGCAGTGCCTGGACATCCTCTCCAAGCAGACCGAGAACGCGGGCTTCCGCGCCGTCATCACCGACGTGATGCACGACGTGGAGGCCGGCTCCACGCTGGGCGACGCGCTGAACAAGCACAAGCGTGTGTTCGACGACCTGTTCGTGAACATGGTGCACGCGGGCGAGGCGGGCGGCGTGCTGGACGAAATCCTGATGCGCCTGGCCACCTACATCGAGAAGGCCAACGCCCTGATCCGCAAGGTGAAGGGCGCGCTGACCTACCCGGCGGTGGTGCTCACCGTGGCGCTGGGCGCGACCATCTTCATGCTGATGTTCATCATCCCGACCTTCGCCAAGCTGTTCATCGACTTCGGCGGGGAGCTGCCGCTGCCCACCAAGATCGTCATGGGAGCCTCCAACTTCCTGCGCGGCTACTGGTGGACGCTGCTGATCGGCGCCATCGGCTCGGCGATCGCGTTCAAGCGCTACTACGCCACCGAGGCCGGGCACATCATGATTGACCGGCTGTCGCTGAAGATGCCGGTGCTGGGCGACGTGATCCTGAAGGGCGGCGTGGCCCGGTTCACGCGCACCCTGGGCACCCTGATCGCCAGCGGCGTGCCGATCCTGACCGGGCTGGAGATCACCGCCCGCACCGCGGGCAACAAGATCCTCCAGATGGCCATCGAGGCCACCCGCACCAGCATCCGCGAGGGCGAGACCATCGCCGCGCCGCTGCGCGCCTCGGGCGTGTTCCCGCCCATGGTGGTGCAGATGATCGCGGTGGGCGAGCAGACCGGCGCGCTGGACCAGATGCTCAACAAGATCGCCACGTTCTACGAGGAGGAAGTGGACGCGGCGGTGGAAACCCTGACCTCGGTGATCGAGCCGGTGATGATCGTGATCATGGGCACCATCGTGGGCGGCATGCTGGTGGCCATGTACCTGCCGATGTTCAAGCTGATCAACGTGGTCGCCGGCAAGGGTTGATGCTCGCGGCGCTGATCGAGCCGGTCGCGCCCCGGGACCGGTCGCGGACCGGCGCGCTGCTGGTGAGGGGCGGCATCCTGGCCCTGACCGGGTGCATGACCCTGCTGGGGCCCCACCACCCGGGTGCGGAGACAGCGGTCTCGCTCCTGGTCGTGGTGGGGGTGGCGCTGACCCTGGTGGAGCGGTTCGCGCTCCGCCGCTTCGGCGAGTCGGCGGAGATCACCGCCCACTACGTCGGCGACGTGGGGCTCCTGACCGCGGCGCTGGTGCTGGGCGGGGACCTGCAGGGGCAGTTCGCGCCGATCTACCTGCTGGTGGTGGCGGCCGCGGGTTCCGCGGCCGGAATGGGCGGCGGGCTGACCTGTGGCACGCTGGCCGCGCTGGCCTACCCCGCGACACTCTGGCTCACGCACCCCCGCGGAGCCGACGTGGACTGGCCCCGGGCCACGGTGCTCTCGCTGGTGTTCCTCAGCGTGGGCGCCCTGGCGGGCACGCTGGGGCAGCGCTCCCGCGAGCACCGCACTGCGCTCGAGGACGCGCATCGTCGCCTGCACCGCATGCAACTCGACACCGCGTGCATCGTGCGGAACATGTCCAGCGGGCTGATGACGGCCGACCTCGAGGGCCGCATCGGCATCTGCAACCCCGCCGCGGAGGAAATCCTGGGGCTCGCCCCGGGGGGCGCGGCCGGGCGGATCCTGGCCGAGGCGCTCCCGCCCGGCGTGCGGCCCTTCCGGGGCATCCTGGACGCGGCGATCCTCGCCGGGGTGGTGCACCAGCGGGCCGAGGTGGACATCGTGCGGGGCAGCGGCAGCGAGATTCCCCTGGGGATCAGCACCTCGCTGCTGCGCGAGCCCGACGGGCGGCGGCGCGGGGTGGTGGCGGTGTTCCAGGACCTTACCGAGGCGCGTGAGCGCGCGCGGCGGGCGCGGCGCCAGGAAACGCTGGCGGGCATCGGGGAGCTGGCCGCGGGAGTGGCGCACGAGATCCGCAACTGCCTCAACCCCATCACCGGCTCCATCGAGCTGCTGAAGACGGAGTTCCGGGTGGACGGTGAGGGCGGGCGGCTGATGGACCTGATCACGCACGAGGGCGAACGGCTGAACCAGTTCATAGCAGAGTTGCTGGACTTCGCCCGCATGGAGGAGCTGCGCCCCGGCCCGGTGGACCTGGGGGCGCTGCTCGAGGAGACGGCCCGGCTGCTGGAGTGCCATCCGAAGCGCCGGCCCGACCACCAGGTCCGCTGCGAGATCGCCACCCCGTGCTGGGCGCGGGTGGACGGCGAGCAGCTCAAGCGGGTGTTCGTGAACCTGGGTGTGAACGCGCTGGAAGCCACCGACGGGCCGGGCACGCTGATGCTGCGGCTGGACACCGCGGCCCCGGGCGGGCGGCGCGACGAGGTCGCGATCGTGTTCGAGGACGAGGGCCAGGGCATCCGGGAGGATCACCTGCCCCACGTGTTCGAGCCCTTCTTCACCACCAAGCGCGGCGGCACGGGCCTGGGCCTGTCGCTGGCGCGCCAGGTGGTCGAGCGTCACGGCGGGCACATCTCGGCCCGCAGCGAGGGCCGCGGGACGCGAATGAGCGTCACGCTGCCCCTGGAGGAAGTCGCAACGCCCCCCGCGCGCGCCGCCTGAAGCGCGACGGGGGTATACGGGTCCGGCTCCGCTGAACTTGCAGCCGTGGGATGCCGATAAGGGACTGGATTCGAAAGCCGGCCACGCCGGAAGGACGCACCGATGCCGCAGAACAAGATCCTGGTGGTGGACGACGAACAGAGCATGTGCCAGTTCCTGTCGCTGATGCTGCGGCGGGAGGGCTATCTCGTCACGGCGGTCAACCGCGGCCAGGAGGCCCTCGAGAAGCTCAAGGAGGAGGAGTTCGACGTCGTCATCACGGACATCAAGATGCCCGAGATGGACGGCCTCGAGGTCCTCACCTCCGTGAAGAAGCATGATCCCGGGATCCCGGTGATCATCCTTACCGCGTTCGCCTCGCAGCGCTCCGCGATCGAGGCGGTGAACCGCGGGGCGTTCCAGTATCTCGAGAAGAACGCCAAGAACGACGACATCAAGATGGTGGTGAAGAGCGCGCTGGAAATGCGCAAGGTGCGCTCCGAGAACACCTTCCTCAAGCGCCAGCTGCGGCGCACGCACGAGGAGCGCGAGATCATCGGCAGCAGCGACGGCATGGTCCGGGTGTTCAAGATGGTGGACAAGGTCGCGGAGACCGACAGCACCATCATGATCTTCGGGGAGAGCGGCACGGGCAAGGAGCTGATCGCGCGCGAGGTGCACTACCGCAGCCGGCGCTCCCAGGGCCCGTTCGTCTCCATCAACTGCGGCGCCATCCCGCGGGACCTCCTGGAGAGCAATCTCTTCGGGCACGTGAAGGGCTCGTTCACCGGCGCGGTGCGCGACCAGGCCGGGCTGTTCACGGTGGCCGAGGGTGGCACGTTCTTCCTGGACGAGGTGGGCGAGATGCCCGCCGCCACGCAGGTGAAGCTGCTGCGGGCGCTCCAGGAGCGCGAGATCATCCCGGTGGGCGGCACCAGCCCGATCAAGATTGACGTGCGCCTGGTGGCGGCCACCAACGCCGACCTCGAGAAACAGGTGGCCGAGGGCCACTTCCGCCCCGACCTGTTCTTCCGGCTCAACGTGATCCCGGTGCACCTGCCGCCCCTGCGGGACCGCCTGGACGACATCCCGCTGCTGGTGGACCACTTCCTGAAGAAGCTGGCCCTGGGCCGCGACGGCAAGGTGCTCTCCGTGGGCAAGGACGCCATGGAGTGCCTGGCCCGCTACGACTGGCCGGGCAACGTGCGCGAGCTGGAGAACGTGATGGAGCGCGCCGTGATCCTGAACGAGTCCGGCGCCATCGGCCTCGAGGACCTGCCGGACAAGGTCCGCCGCGGCAGCAGCGCCACCCCCAGCCTGGTGATTGACCGGCCGAGCATGACCCTGGAGGAGCTGGAGAAGCAGTACATCCTGCGGGTGCTGGAGTTCACCAACTGGCAGAAGAAGCGCGCCGCTCAATTGCTGGGCATCAACCCGTCCACCCTCTATCGCAAGCTGGTGGGCTACGGCATGCATACCGAGGGAGCGGAGGAGGGCGACTCCGACGCGGCGTAGAGTGCAGCCTGCCGCCGCCGAGTGCGCGACGCAACGGCGGGCGGGCCGGGAGTGCAGGACGCAACAGGGTGGGCGAATTCGAGCACGGACGTAAGCGAAACGGGGCCAATACAGTGGCGGTCCCGAGGGGGTGAGGGGGGAGTGGCACGCGGGTTGCTCTGACCGTGTGTGGAAGTGAGGAGCACGCGTCGCGGGCCGGGTCGCCCCGCGGCGCTGAAGACTCGAAGCAGCGCGAGAGCGCAGGTCAATCCCGAGGGCCGGCCGTGGGGCCGGCGGAAGAAAGGAAGGCACCGAGAATGCTGCGGAACACCAAGGGCTTCACCCTGATCGAGCTGATGATCGTGGTGGTCATCATCGGTATCCTGGCCGCCATCGCCATCCCGAACTTCATCGCCATGCAGGCCCGTGCGAAGGAAGGCTCGACCAAGAGCAACATGCACACCTACCAGCTCGCGGCCGAGGACTGGGCGGTGCGGCGTGACGGCGCCTACGGCAACTACGACACCGTGGCGAACTTCCTGCCGGCCAATTTCAAGAACCCGTTTGACCAGGCGACGGGCGACGGCGGCGCCTACATGGACGGCGCGGCGAACGTGGCCGGGATCACCGGGTACGCTGCCAACGCCACCGACTCGACGCTGGGGTACACCATCACGGGCGGTGCGAAGGACGGGTCGGCGCTCATTCTGACGCTGACCAACGGCTCGTAAGCCGGCTTATCCAGAGGCGGATCCGACGGCGGGCCTTCGGGCCCGCCGTCCTTTTGTTGCGCGGGATGGCTGCCGATAACCCCTCGGGCACGTTTCGTGCGATTCGCTGAGGGCAGTGCGGGCTCCCCGGATCCGGGGGGCGCACCCCGAGGTCCGCAACCTGTGAGAGCACAAATGGAAAGAGGCGACACCCACGGCGGGCGACCGGTTCGGTTGATCGCCGGCGCGGCCAGTTCCGCGCCGGCGGGGGCAGGCGCTTGGCCGCCGGCTGGCGCGCCCGTGGTGCTTAGCCTGCGGGGGCTCGGGAAGGCCTACCGCCATCCGCTGACCCTGCGCCGCTCGGGAGGACTCGAAGACGTGAGCTTCGAGATCGCCCGCGGGGAGACCTTCGGCCTCCTGGGCCCCAACGGGGCGGGCAAGACCACCACCATCAAGCTGCTGCTGGGCCTGCTCCGGCCTTCCTCGGGGACCGGGTCCATCTTCGGACACCCGCTGGGCTCGCGCGAGGCGCGCGCCTGCCTGGGCTTCCTGCCCGAGAACCCGTACTTCTACGATTACCTGAGCGCCCCGGAGTTCCTGGACCTGTGCGGCAGCCTCTCGGGCATGGACGCCGGGGCGCGGCGGCGACGCGTCTGCGAGCTGCTGGAGGAGTTGGACCTCGCGGAGGCCGGCACGCGCCCGTTGCGGAAGTACTCCAAGGGCATGCTGCAGCGCGTGGGACTCGCGCAGGCGCTGATCGCCGATCCCGAGCTGCTGGTTCTGGACGAGCCCATGAGTGGCCTGGATCCGCTGGGCCGCCGCCTGGTGCGCGACCTGGTGCTGCGCCTGAAGAAGCGGGGAAAGACGATTCTCATGAGCACCCACATCCTGCCCGACGTGGAGCACCTGTGCGATCGCGTGGGGATCCTCAACCGGGGCCGCCTGGTGCGCTGCCTGGACCTGGCCGAGCTCACCTCGGGGGTCCGCGGCGGCGCGGAGATCCGCCTGCGCGGCCTGCCCGACGTGGCCGGGGCGCGCTGGCCCGGCGATCCCACGATCGAGCGCGGGGTGGACACCGCGCTGGTGCGGGTGGCCGACGCCGCGTTGCTCAACCCGCTGCTCACTTCGCTGGCCGCCTCGGGGGCGGAGATCCTGGCGGTGCAGCGCGACCAGTTCCGGCTCGAGGACGTGTTCCTGCGCCTGCTCGAGGGGCGCGACGTCGGCGAGCCCGACCGGGAGGCCGTGTGAACCGCGTCGCCGCCATCGCCGCCAACACCTTTCGCGAGGCGCTGCGCCAGCGGGTGCTGTACCTGTCCGTGGGCTTCATGCTGTTCCTGTTTGCCGCCGCCCACGTGCTTTCGCCGCTGGCGCTGGGCGAGGGCCCCCGGGTGGTCCGCGACGTGGGCCTGAGCATGGTGAGCCTTTTCGGGATGATCCTCGTGGTAATGGTGGGCACGTCGCTGCTGCACAAGGAGCTGGAGCGCCGCAGCATCTTCGTGCTGCTGAGCAAGCCGGTGGGCCGCAGCGAGTACCTGCTGGGCAAGTACGCCGGCCTGGTGGCCATGCTGGCGCTCTCGGCCGCGCTCATGACCGTGGCGGTGTTCCTGGCCGACCGCTGGATGAGCCGCGCGTGGCACCCGGTAATCCTGTTGTGCGGTCTGGCCACCGTCGTCGAGCTGATGGTGCTCACTTCGTGGACCATGGTCTTCTCGGCGGTGGCCTCGCCACTGCTGGCGGGGGTGTTCACCCTGGGCTGCTACGTGATCGGGAACTGCGTCGCCGACCTGCGCGACCTTGCGGCGCTGATGCCGGCGGGGGGCGGGGTGCTGACCTGGGTCTCCTACGCGCTGCCCAACCTGTACGTGTTCAACTTCCGGGCCCAGGTGGCCGCCGGGCAATGGCCGGAGGCGTCCCAGCTGGGATTCGCGCTGATGTACGGCCTGCTGTATTGCGCGCTGACGCTGACGGTGGCCACCGGCCTGTTCCGGCGGCGGGAGTTCGCATGACCCGCGGGGCCCGCAGGCTGTGGCTGGCGGGGCTGCCGGTGCTGCTCGCGCCCGCGTGCCTGTGGACGCTGCTCCAGGCCGAGGCGGCCCGGCCGCACGGTGGGGGGCTGGGGGAGTTGTCCTATTTCCCCAATGGGCGCATGGTGCGCGTGCTGGCCGCGGGTCACCACGTGGCGTGGGCCGACGTGGCCTGGTTCCAGACGGTGCAGTACTACGGCACCCATCGCAAGAGCGACCAGGACTTCCACAAGCTGCGGCACCTGGCTTCGGTGATCGCGGACCTGGACCCGAAGTTCTTCGGCGTGTTCCGCTTCACCGCCTTCGCGCTGGGGCAGGAGGGACATGACTATCCCGGGGGCATCGCCATCCTGCAGCGCGCCATGGCCGAGAACCCGGATTCGTGGGAGCCGTGGTTCGACGCCGGCTTCCTGGAGTTCGTGGGGCGGCACGACTATGCGCGCTCCGCATTCTACCTGCGTCACGCGGCGTCCCTGCCGGGACACCCGGAATACGTGGAGCGATTCGCCGGCTGGGTGGCCGGCAAGGCCGGCTTCACCGAGACGGCGGAGCAGTTCTGGACGCAGATCCTGCTCACGTCCGACAACGAGTACATGAGGACCATGGCGCGCAAGTACCTGGACCGGCTGCACACGCGGGGGCGGTTGTGATCCCCCCGCCGTGTCCGCCGTGGATCCTGGGCGCGTTCTTCGGCCTGTTGATCGGCAGCTTCCTGAACGTGGTCATCTACCGCATGCCCCTGGGCCAGTCGGTGATCTTCTGGCGCTCGCGCTGCACCGCGTGCGGCCACGAGATCCGCTTCTTCGACAACGTGCCGCTGCTGTCGTGGGTGGCCCTGGGCGGGCGGTGCCGGGACTGCCGGACGCCGATCTCGGCCCGCTACCCCCTGGTGGAGGCCCTCACCGCGGCCGTCTTCGCGCTGATCGTCGCGAGCTTCGGACCGACCGTCACCACGCTGTTCCGCCTGGGCTTCGCCGCCGCGATGGTGGCGGTGGTCTTCATTGACCTGGATCACCAGATCATCCCGGACCGCATCACTCTGCCGGGACTGGCCCTGGGGCTGGCGGCGTCCTTCTTCGGGCCCCCGGGGCCGTGGGGGGCGGTGCTGGGCGCGCTGGTGGGCGGCGGCACGCTCTACGCGGTGGGCTGGGGCTACGAGAGGCTTCGGAGGATCGAAGGCATGGGTGGGGGGGACGTGAAGCTGGGCCTCATGCTGGGGGCGTTCACCGGCTGGCAGGGGGCGCTGTTCACCCTGATGGCGGCCTCCGCGGCCGGGGCGGTGGTGGGGCTCTCCATGGTGGCGGCGCGCCGCGCAAATGGCCGCACGGCGCTGCCCTTCGGGACCTTCCTGGCGCCGGCGGCCATTCTGGCCCTGCTGGCGGCACCCGCATTTTTTTCTTGGTATGGGGCATTGCTTCGCCGATAACCCGCATCGAGGCGCGTGAAACGCCGTCTCCCCTTTGCGTCCTGCAACCCCCATTCGCCGGAGTCGGCGAGCGGGAACGCAAGGCAGGGCCGTAAGGCGATATGCGACACGCCGCCGGCCGCAACCCCCGGAAATCGGGGGCATGGCATGCGCGTTGCAGTGAATGAACCGATGGGGCTCCCGTCTCGCGCACCCGGCGAGCGGGGCTCGGCCCCTGTTGAGCCCGGAGCAATCTAGAGACACACGAACGCGGCGGCACGCGCCGCGGGGGCACGACCCGGCACTTCAAGGAGGCTCGGCGTGATCTTCAGGAAACAGAGGTCGGTGGTCGGGCTGGATCTCGGCAGCCACACCATCAAGGCGGTCGAGCTGGAGACCACACCGGCCGGGCCGAGGCTCATCAACATGGGCGTCTCGGAACCGCTGGACGAGGCCATCGTGGACGGCGAGATCATCGACCGCCAGATGGTCGTGGACGCGCTGCGCCGGCTGTTCGAGACGCGGCGGTTCAAGTCCAAGAGGGTGGTGACCTCGGTCAGCGGCCGCGCGGTGATCGTCAAGCCCATCACCATGGACCGGCTGGGGGAGACCGAGGCGCGCCAGGCGATCGTGTGGGAGGCCGAGCAGCACGTGCCCTACGACGTCAACGACGTGGTGCTGGATTTCGAGATCCTCGACCCGCAGGGCGAGGGCAAGCAGATGCAGGTGCTGCTGGTGGCGGCCAAGAAGGACCTGGTCATGTCGCAGGCCGACCTGCTGCGCGAGGCGGGGCTCACCCCGGTGGCCGTGGACGTGGACTCCTTCGCCATCCAGAACGCCGTGGAAGTGAACTACACGCTGGACGAGAAGGAGATGGTCACGCTGGTCAACGTGGGCGCCGAGCTCACCAACATCAACGTGATCCAGAACGGGCGCCCGCTGTTCACCAAGGATCTTCAACTGGGCGGCAACAACGTGGAGGAGGCGCTGCAGCGGAAGCTGGGCCTCACCCAGTCGGAGGCGCAGGCCATCGTGCAGGGCCGCGCGCCGTCCAAGCCGGAGCACATGGAAACGCTGCGGGCGGCGTTCGAGCCCCTGTCCACCGGGATCGAGCGGGCCGCTTCGTACATCAAGTCGGGCGCGGAGAGCGAGAAGATCGACCGGATCTTCCTCTCCGGCGGGTGCGCGCGCATCGAGGGGCTGAAGCAGTTCCTGGAGGAGCGGCACCACGTCCCGGTGGAAGTGGTCAACCCGATGAACCGCATCCCGTATGACCCGGCGGTGTTCGGCGCCCAGGACCCCGAGAGCCTGGCGCCGTCGCTGGCCGTGGGCATGGGCCTGGCGCTCAGGAGCGTGGGGGACAAATGATCCGGATCAACCTGCTGCCGCCGGAAGAGCGCATCGCCCGGGCGCGCAAGGGCCCGGCCGTCCCGTGGTTCGCGCTGCCGCTGGGCGCCGCCGGCGCGGTGACGCTGCTGGCGTTCGCGAGCGCCGGGATGCAGGCCGCGCGCATCCAGTCGCTGCACAAGGATATCGTCAAGGCGGAGGCGGAGACCGCCTCGCTGGCCCCCCAGATCCAGCGCATCAGCCTGCTGGCCCGCGAGCGGGCCGACATGGACCTGCGCATGTCGCTGCTCAAGCGGCTGGAGGGCAGCCGCTACGTGCGGGTGCAGATGCTGGACGAGCTGTCCCGGCAGCTGCCCGACCACGTGTGGATCACCACGCTGCGGGAGAACGGTCCGGGCAGGGTGCAGGTGGAGGGCGTCACCTTCAGCAACCTGATGGTGGCCGACTTCATGCAGCGCCTGGATTCCTCGCCGCTCTACGAGGCGGTGGACCTCACGGTGTCCGAGCGCGGCACCATGGAGGACCGTGACGTGCTCAAGTTCACCCTGACGGCGCAGGTCTCGGCCGACCTGGGCGCGACAGCCGAACCCCCGCAGCCGAAGCAGGGCGTGAGGAGGCGCGAGTCGTGAAGCGCATTGATCTGAAGGATCCCAATACGCAGCGCTCGGTGCTCTCGTTCCTGGGTGTCGGATTGCTGGCGTACCTGTTCTTCTTCGCGCCGTTCGTGCCGGGCAACTACCAGGCCCGGGCCAAGCGGCTGGGAGAGCTGAAGTCGAAGTACTCGGCCCTGAGCAGCGACCTGACCAAGGCGCGCCAGGCGGTGGCCAGCCTGGACCGCCTCGAGGACGAGAGCCGCAAGCTCCACGAGCGCTGGGCGACCGTGCGCGAGCAGCTGCCCGACCAGCGCGAGCTGGCCAGCCTGCTGCGCAAGATCACCCTCGCGGGCTCGCAGGCGGGGGTGCGCTTCCACCTGTTCAAGCCGGAGCCCCCGGTCGCGAGCCAGTTCTACACCGACAACCCCGTGCGCGTCACCGTCGTCGGGGGCTACCACCAGGTGGCCACGTTCCTGAGCGAGGTGGCCGGGCTGGGCCGGCTGGTGAACAGCCACGACCTGACCATGACCACGTACACCCAGGACAGCCCCGATTTCACCACGCAGGCCATGTTCGTGGCCTCGGCATACACCCTGGGAGGCTCCGGGCCCAGCTCGGCCTCGAAGGGCGCCAAGGCGACTACGGCAAAAGGAGCGAAGCGCGATGCGCATCAGACTGCCAGCGTCACGCCCTGATTTCCGAAGGATCGGAGTGGTGGCGGGCGCGGCCTTCGTGGCGTGCGCCGCCGTCCTCGCGGCCGGCTACCTCGTGGACCGGCAGGCCGACGAGTTGTCGGCCGCGTCGCAGGCGAAGGCCCGGCGCACGCACCGCATCGGCCGCATTGCACCGCGGCTGGTGACCGTGGCGGCGCCGAAGGGCAGCGCCAAGGCCACCGAGGCGACCATCGTGGCTTCCACCCGCGGCACGCAGTCCGCCGTCGCCGCCGTGTCCAAGCCGGGCAAGCCGGGGGCGAAGCCCGCCGCAGGCGCGGTGGCGAGCCTGCCGGCGAAGCCGGCGCCGGCGGGTGCGCCGAATCTCATGGCTGCCTCGCTGCGGGTCATTCCGCAGGCGAACAGTGAGCCGGGCGGTCCCGCGCCGGTGAAGGCCGCGCCCGCGGGCGGAGCGAAGACGGCGCCGGCTGCCGTGGCGAAGCCCGCCGTATCCGCGGCCGCACACCAGGGCCCCGGAGCGCCGGTGATTGCGGCGAAGCCCGCCGCGCCCGCCGGGAAACCGGCGCAGGTGGCCGCCGCCTCGAAGCCCGCGCCGTTCTGGATGTTCTGGAAGCAGGCCACGCGCACGCCTCCGGCCGCGGTGGCGCGGCCGGAGCAGGCCGCCGCGCCCAAGGCGTCGGCCCGCAAGGTGGTGGCTGCGGGCATGGTCGCGGGCGGCCCGCCGTCCGTGGCGGCCGTCCGGAGGCAGCCGGTGCCGGCCGCCGAGGGCGCGACCGCCCAGCCGGCCCAGGCGCTGCAGCCGAGCCCCGAGGACGACTTCGGGATCGCCCTGCCGCTGCCGTCGCAGTACGCATACAACCCGGACGACCGGCGCGACCCGTTCCAGTCGCTGCTCAAGGGCGAGTTCCAGGCCGAGCAGGGCCCCGAGGGCCAGCCGCTGGTGGATGTCGCGGACCTCTCGCTCATGGGCGTGATGGCCGCGGGCAATGAACGCTACGCCATGGTGGAGGATTCCAAGCACCATGGCTTCACCCTGCGCGTGGGGGATCCCGTGATAAACGGGCGCGTCACGCGCATCGAGGACGACTGCCTGACCGTGAACCTGAGCTCGTACGGCGAGACCCAGACGGTGAGGCTGCACCTTTCCGCCAATCGCAACCCGAAAGTAGGTGGCAGACGATGAAGCGAATCGCATCCCGGACCATCCTCGCCGCGCTGCTCAGCCTGGTGGCGCTGTGCTCCGCGACCGGCGCGTTCGGTGCGACGCGCCTCGAGCAGGCTTCCCTGACCGACGACGGCACCGTCACCCGCCTGCGGCTGCAGGCCAGCGGGCCGGTCCAGTTCAGCGACTTCTCGCTGACCGGCCCGGACCGGATCGTGGTGGACTGCTGGGACGTCGAGGGCGCTCCGTCGCTGCCGAAGTTCCGCAACGACCTGGTGCAGGACGTCAGCTTCGTGCGCATGAACGGGGAGAACGGGCCCACCACGCGCATGGTGGTGTCGCTGGCCCGCTCCGCCGACTACACCGTGTCCCAGCGGCAGTCCGCGCTGGAGGTGTCCATCCAGCCCGGCGCGCCGAAGGACAACGCCGGCCTGGTGGAGGCCGGCGGCTCGCGTGGCTCGCGCGTGAGCCTGGACGTGCAGGGCGCGGACGTGAAGACCGTGCTGCGCACGCTGTCCGAGGCCAGCGGCCGCAACATCGTGCCGGCCAGGGACGTGAAGGGTGAGGTCTCGCTCAGCCTGCGCAACGTGGCCTGGCGCGACGCGCTCAACTCCCTGTGCCGCGCCCACGGGCTGGGCTACAAGGAGGAGAACGGCATCATCCGCGTGGCGCCGCTGGAGCTGATCCAGAACGAGGACCTCAACGCCCACGCCGCCGAGCGCAAGGCCGAGGACATGCTGCCCCTTGAGACCCGCACGGTGCACATCAGCTTCGCCAACGTGGGCGAGCTGAAGGCCCCGCTCACCAGCACGCTGAGCAAGCGCGGCCGCGTGGACGCCGACGAGCGCACCAGCACGCTGTTGATCACCGACATCCCGGAGCGCGCCGAGGCGGCGGAGAAGCTGGCCGCCAGCCTGGACTCGCGCACCCCGCAGATCACCATCACGGCGAAGCTGATTGACGTGGACGCCTCCTGCGCCCGCGACCTCGGCATCACCTGGAACTCCTCGCACACCGGCGGGACCGTGGGCGTGGACCCGGCGGTGAAAGCCGGGCTGGGCGAGTCCAGCGGCTCGATCAAGATCGGCCTGCTCTCGCCCGACAGCCATGTGTTCAACCTCAAGCTCGAGGCCCTGGAGCGCGAGCGCAAGGCCAACGTGATCTCCAACCCGACCATCACCACCGTGGACAACCGCGAGGCGCGCATCGTGGTGGGGCAGAAGATCCCCCTGATCGTGGCGGACGCGGCGGGCAACGCCATCACCCAGCTGCAGACGATCGGGATCCAGATGCGGGTCACGCCGCACCTGAACGCCGACAACAAGATCACCATGGACATCCACCCCGAGGTGAGTGATCTTTCCACGCAGGCGACGGTGCAGGGAGGCGTGATCATCAACACCTCCGAGGCCGACACCCGCGTGCTCGTGGAGGACGGCGCGACCGCGGTGATCGGCGGCCTGATCCGCACCAACGAGAGCACGTTCATCACGGGAGTCCCGGTCCTGAAGGACATCCCGGTGCTGGGCCACCTGTTCCGGTCCAGCAACAAGACCACCCAGAAGCGGGAGTTGATCATCCTCGTGACTCCGCACCTGGTGACGGGCAACCCCGGGAAGTGACCCGGGATCCGCGCACACGCAGCCGCGCGCACGTCACCGGCCGCCGGGCAACCCCCGGCGGCCGTGGCGTTTTCCGGCGGCACGCGGCCCTGCTGGGCATGATGGGCTCGGGCAAGAGCACGCTCGCGCCCCTGGTGGCCGCTCGCCTGCGCATGGGGCTGGTGGACACCGACTCCTGGATCGAGGCCCGCGCCGGCCGGAGCGTGGCGCGCATCTTCGCCCGCGACGGCGAGCCCGCCTTCCGCGCCCTGGAGCTGGAGGCGCTGGATTTCCTGCGCGGCCGCGCCCCGGCGGTGATCGCCGCCGGGGGCGGGCTGGTCAGCGTGCCCGCCGCGGCCCGCCGGCTGCGCGCCCTGGCGTGCTGCATGTTCCTGGACGCCTCGCCGGTCGTCCTGGCCGGCCGCCTGGATGCCGCCGGCCACCGCTCCAGGCCGCTGTTGCGGGGCGCGGAGAGGGACCCGGCCGCGCACCTCTCCCGGATGCTGGCCGGCCGCCTCCCCGCGTACGAGGCCGCGGCCCATGCCGTCCTGCGAGTGGACGGCCTGTCGGCCCGCCAGGCCGCCTCCCTGGCCGCGTGGGCCCTTGCGGCTCTGGGCTCGCCCCACCGCGGGCGGGCGGCCCGCCGCCGCCGCTGACATCCCACGTCCGCGAGTTGACGCAACCTGCTGCGGGGCGCATAATTCCGACTTGTGTCCCGGATCCTGAGCACCCATGCCGCTGCGCATCACGGGCGGTGATCTGAGGGGCCGCGTCCTCTTCGGGGGGAGCGGCCGGGCGGTGCGCCCCACGCTGGGACAGGTGCGGGAGGCCCTCTTCAGCATCCTTGGCCCGCGGGTGCGCGGGGCCGGGGTGCTGGACCTGTTCGCCGGCAGCGGGGCGCTGTCGTTCGAGGCCCTCTCGCGCGGTGCGGCCCGCGCGGTGCTGCTGGAGCGGGACGCGCAGGCCCTGCGGGTGGTGCGGCGCAACATCGACTCCCTGGGACTATCCTCGAGCGCCGTGGCTCACCTGGCCGATTCCCGCCGCTGGGTGCGGTCGCATCCACTGCAGGAATTCGAGCTGCTGTTCCTGGATCCGCCCTACGCGGGCCCCGAGGGCATGGACGTGCTGCAGGCCCTGGGGGATGCGGAGCTGCACCCGGACGCGCTGGTGGTCTGGGAGCACGCGGTCCGATCCGGGCCGGGCGCGCCGGAGCGTGTGGGCCGACTGGCGAGGTTCCTGGACCGACGATACGGCGACACGGGACTGGCGATGTACCGCCGACCGGGGGAGGAAGCATGAGCGCACGCAAAGGCAGGCTGGCGATCTTCCCGGGCACCTTCGACCCGGTGACCTTCGGCCACCAGGACCTGGTGGAGCGCGCGCTGAGCCTGTTCGACCGCGTGCTGGTGGCGGTGGCCCCGCGCGACGAGAAAGGCGTGCTGTTCACCGTGGAGGAGCGCGTGGCCATGGTGCGGGAGGTCACCCGGGGACTGCGCCGGGTGGAGGTGGTGCCGTTCCGGGGGCTGCTGGTGGACTTCGCCAGCCGCATGGGCGCGGACGCCGTGGTGCGCGGCCTGCGCGCGGTGTCCGACTTCGAGTTCGAGTTTCAGATGGCGCTGATGAACCGCCGCCTGCGGCCCGGGCTGGAGACGGTGTTCCTGATGCCCAGCTCGCGCTACACCTACCTGAATTCCACGGTGGTCAAGGAGATCGCGCGCAACGGCGGCAGCGTGCGGGGCCTGGTGGCCCCGCTGGTGGCGCGGCGCATGAAGGCGAAGTTCGCCCTGAAGGCCCGCCGGTAGGCGCGGGCCGGGGCCGGGATATGGAGGGGATGAAGGGATGCGCAGGCCGAGCCACACGATCTTCGTGGGTGGGGTCCGGGGAAGGGGTTCCGGAGGGGACTCGCCGATGAACACGCTGGAGACGCTCAGGGCGCGCGCCGCGAGGCGGGATGCCCGGGTGGTGTTCCCCGAGGGCGAGGACCCGCGGATCCTGCAGGCGGCCGAGTGGCTGGCGGAGCGCAAGCTGGCCCGTCCCACGCTGATCGGGCGCGAGGCGGTGGTGCGCGCCGGGGCGCGCCAGCTGGGCCTCAAGCTGGTGGGAGTGAAGGTGGTGGACCCGGCGACCGCGGTCACCGCGGAACGGGTGCACCAGCTGCAGCTGCTCCTGGCGCTGGCCGACGAGCAGGAGGCCCGCGCCCGGCTGGCGCAGCCGATGTGGCTCGCCGCGCTGCTGGTGCGCTCGGGCGAGGCGGACGCCGGCGTGGGCGGGGCGGTGCACACCACCGCCGACGTGCTGCGCGCCGGGATCAAAGTGGTGGGGCTCAAGCCCGGCGTGAAGACCGTGTCCAGCTTCTTCCTCATGGAAGTGCCGGGCAGCCCGCCGCGGGTGCTGTTCTTCGCCGACTGCGGCGTGGTCCCGGCGCCCACGCCCGAGCAGCTCGCCGATATCGCGGTGAGCACCGCCGATTCGTTCGAGCGGCTCACCGGCGGCGTGCCGATGACGGCCTTTCTGGCGTTCTCCACGAAGGGGAGCGCGGAGCACCCCTCGGTGGACGCGATCCGCGCCGCATTGGCGATGGCGAAGGAGAAGGCCCCGGGGCGCGCGATGGACGGGGAGCTGCAGGCGGACGCGGCGCTGGTGGCGGCGGTGGGGGAGAAGAAGGCGCCCGGGAGCCCCGTGGCGGGTCGCGCGAACGTGCTGATCTTCCCCGACCTGCACTCGGGCAACATCGGGTACAAGCTGGTGGAACGGCTTGCGGGGGCGAGGGCGCTGGGGCCGATCGTGCAGGGCCTGGCCCGCCCCTTCTGTGACCTGTCGCGCGGGGCCTCGGCCGAGGACGTGTTCCACGTTGCGGTGGTGGCGGCCGTGCTCGCGGAGGAGCGGTGATGACGACCCAGAACCTGAGGCAGCTCTCGAACCGGGCGCGCTCCACGCCGCCCTCGCCGACCATCGCCATTGACGACGCGGCGCGCGATCTCAAGGCGAAGGGCGTGGACGTGCTCTCGCTGGGTGCGGGCCAGCCCGATTTCGACACCCCCGACGACATCAAGGAGTCGGGCATCGGCGCGATTCGCAAGGGCGAGACCCGGTACACCGGCGTGGCGGGCATCCCCGACCTCCGCAAGGCGGTGGCGGAGAAGCTGCGCCGGGAGAACGGCATCCCGGTCGAGCCCGGCCAGGTGATGGCCGCTGCCGGCGTGAAACCGGCACTGTTCCACGCGCTGCTGGCGCTGGTGGAGCCCGGTGACGAAGTGGTGATCCCCACGCCGTGCTGGCCCAGCTACCCGGAGATGGTGCGGCTGGCCGGCGGCGTGCCGGTGGAGGCGCCGCTCTCCGCCTCCAGCGGTTTCGCGCTGGACGCGGCCGCGCTGCGCGCGGCGTGCACCCCGCGCACGCGCGTCCTGATGGTGAACAGCCCCAACAACCCCACCGGCGCGGTGGCCTCCCGCGAATCGCTCGAGGCGGTGGGGCGGCTGGCGGTGGAGAAGGACCTGTGGGTGATCACCGACGAGATCTACGAGAAGCTGGTGTATGACGGCGCCGCGCACGTGAGCCTGGCGTCGCTGGCGCCGGAGTTCGCCGAGCGGTGCGTGACGCTGAACGGCTTCAGCAAGGCTTTCGCCATGACCGGCTGGCGGATCGGCTACGCGGCGGGGCCGCGGGACGTGATTGACGCCATGACCGCGCTGCAGAGCCAGACCTCGGGCAACTGCAGCTCGATCGCCCAGCGCGCCGCGGCGTTCGCGCTCACCGCCGCCCATCCCGCGAACCTGGCTGCCATGCAGGCGGCCTTCGCCGAACGCCGCGCCCTGGTGATGGCGGAGATCCGCACCTGGAAGCACGCGCGGATGCAGCCGCCGCCCGGCGCGTTCTACGCGTTCGTGGACCTGTCGGCCTACGCCGCGGCGCTGCCCGGCGGCGGGGGCTCGGTGGCCCTGGCGAAGCACCTGCTGGACACCGCACGCGTGGCCATCGTGCCGGGCGCGGCGTTCCTCGACGACCGCTACCAGCGCCTGTCGTACGCCGCTTCGGAGAGCGTGCTGCGCGAGGCTCTGGGCCGCATCAAGGCGTCGCTCCAGAAACTGAAGGCCTGAAAGGCGGAGAAGCACCACCATGCCCACGTACGAGTACCAGTGTGCCGACTGCGGCCACCGCTTCGAGAAGGTGCAGCCCATCACCGCCAGGGCTCTCACCCGGTGCCCCGAGTGCAAGGGCAGGGTGAAGCGGCTGGTGAGCGGCGGAGCGGGGCTGATCTTCAAGGGCTCCGGCTTCCACGCCACCGACTATCGCAGCGCCGGCTACAAGAAGAAGGCCCGCAGCGAGGACGGCGGGAAGGCCACGCCCGGCGCCGGCGACGGCTCCGGGAAGGCCACACCCAAGGCCGGCGACGGCGGCTCGTGCCCGCCCGGCGGCTGCGGCTCGTGCGGGCCCGCGTGATCGCGTGCTGATCGACCGCGTACGCATCCACGTCCTCGCCGGCCGCGGGGGCGACGGCTGCGCCAGCTTCCGCCGGGAGAAGTACGTGCCCAAGGGCGGGCCCGACGGCGGCGACGGCGGCGACGGCGGCAGCGTGGTGATGGTGGTGGACCCGCACATGCGCACGCTGCTGGACTTCCGCTACCACGAGCGCTTCGAGGCCGACCGCGGCGGGCACGGCATGGGCAAGAAGATGTACGGCAAGGCCGGCCGCGACCTGCGCATCCGCGTGCCCTCCGGCACCGTGGTGTACTCGGACCCGGCCGGCGAGGTGCTGGCCGACCTGGTGGACGCCGGCGCGGAGTTCGTGGCGGCGCGCGGCGGGCGCGGGGGCCGGGGCAACGCCCACTTCGCCACCCCCACCAACCGCGCCCCCCGGCGGGTGGAGCCCGGGCGGGCGGGGGAGGAATTCCGGCTCCGGCTGGAACTCAAGCTGATCGCCGACGTGGGGCTGGTGGGCCCGCCCAACGCCGGCAAGTCCACGCTGCTCTCGCGCGTCTCGGCGGCCCGGCCGAAGATCGCGGACTACCCGTTCACCACGCTGGAGCCCCACCTGGGCCTGGTGCAGCTGGACGGCGAGCGCAACTACCTCATGGCGGACATCCCCGGGCTGATCGAGGGCGCCAGCGCGGGCCGCGGCCTGGGACACGACTTCCTGCGCCACGTGGAGCGCACCCGGGTGCTGTTGATGATGGTGCCCGCCGATCACGAAGACCCGCCGGCGGCGGCGCGGATGCTCGAGGCGGAGCTGATGGCGTATAATCCCCTACTGGCGTCCAAGCCCCGGCTGCCGGTGCTGACCAAGTGCGACCTGCTGGCGCCCGGCGCGAAGGTGGGGGACTGGGCCGAAGGGCCGCCCCTGCGCATCTCCGCGCACACCGGCGACGGCCTGCCCGAGCTGCAGCAGCGCATCTGGACGGCGCTCGAAGAAGTTTCCAAGGCCACCCCCGTTTGAGGGAGAAGCATTGAAACGCGACGATGTTCGAAAGAAGCGGGCCCACGTGGACGAGCTGGTCCGCGCGCGCGGGGCGGAGGCCATCCCGGCCCTCACCGAGCTGCTGGGCCACGAGAGCTGGACGCTGCGCGAGAGCGCGGCGAAGGCGCTGACCGCCATGGGCCAGGACGCGGTGTCCGCGGTGCTGCCGCTGGCGCGCTCGGGATTGTGGTACAGCCGCGCGGGCGCGGCGCGGGTGCTGGGGGCGGTGGGCGGTTCGGAGTGCCTCGCGGTGCTCCTGGACATGCTGCTGGAGGAGAACCGCACCGTCAGCGAGTCGGCCGCCTCGGCGCTGGTGCACGTGTGCCGGCGCGGCGGAGTGACCTCCGTGGCGCGCGGCGTGTACGCGCGGAGCCCCTCGGACCGGGAGCCGGCGCTGCGCCTGCTCGAGGCCGGGGAGGCCGGGCTCGAGGAGAAGGTCCGGCGCCTGCTGGCCGACACGCAGCTCATGACGGTCAGGGAGGACGGCAGCGAGCTCTGGGAGCAGGGGGACACCGGCCGCAAGGGCGGCCTGGTGTGGGAGGTGCTCACCGGGGGCAAGGCGCAGCCTCCGGAAGCGGTGCGCTAGCCGCATCGGGGACCGGCCCGGGGCCGCCGCGCGGGGGCGCGGGGTGCCGGGCCGGGAATCACGGTCCGCGGGGCGGGCTTACAGGGTGGGGGGTTCGGGTGGACGCGACGGGGCGTGTTCTGGGCGCGGGGCTTTCGGGCCGCGCGCTTCGTGTTTTGGTGGAGAGCGGGGAGGGGCCGTTCGGGTGCGCGCGGTGGAGCGCGGCGCGGCTGGGGCGCGAGGGATTCTCCGAGGAGGAACAGCGGGCGCTGAAGGATGCCGTGCGGGCGGCGCGGGATGGGACGGGCCGGCCTGCGGCCGCGGGACAGCGGCCGGAACCCCCTGTGGATGCGCGAACCGGGGCGAGTTGCCCCGAGGACGTCGCGCCGGGCCCTGGAGTCACGGCGCCCGGCTCCGGGTTCGAGCCGCCGGGAGGTCGTCTCGTGACGGCGGCGGACCCGGAGTACCCGGAGCGCTTCTTCCGCCTGGAGCAGGCCCCCGCGGTGGTGTGGGTGCGCGGACGGCTGGAACCGGCGGCCCGCCGAGTGGCCTTGGTGGGCGCGCGGCGCGCCACGCGCGGCGGGCGGGCCTTCGCCCGCGACCTGGCGGCGGAGCTGGCGCGGGAGGGTGTGGAAGTGTGGAGCGGGCTGGCGCGGGGCGTGGACGCGGCCGCGCACGAGGGCGCCCTGGAAGCCGGGCGGACCGTGGCGGTGCTGGGCGCCGGCCTGGACGTGGTCTACCCGCCCGAGCACGCCGGCCTGCTGGAGCGGGTGTGCGCGCGGGGCGCGGCGTTGAGCGAGTTCGAGCCCGGCACGCAGCCGCTACCCTACCATTTTCCCCGGCGCAACCGGCTGATGGTGGCCGTCGCGGACGCGGTGCTGGTGGTGGAGGCGGGAGAGAGGTCGGGCGCGCTCACCACCGTGAACTGGGCGCTGGCCATGCAGGTGCCGGCGCTGGTGGCCCCGGGAGATCCCACCGCACCGTCGTGTCGCGGTTCGAACCAGCTCCTGCGCGCCGGCGCGACTCCGCTCCTGGATGCCTCGGACGTGCTGGCGGCGATGGGCTGGGGCTCCGCGTGCGGGAGGTGCGGGACGGGTGCGTCGGATGACCCCGCGCCCGAGTCCCTTCCGGAGGGCGGGGAGGGCCCGGAGCGCGAATGGCTGCTGCGGGCGCTGCGGCGCGAGCCGCAGCACGTGGACGAGCTGGCGAACGGCGGAAGCAGCGCCGGCGCGGTGCAGGCGGAGCTGGTGCGGCTGGAGCTGGAAGGCCGGGTGGAGGCGCTGGGCGGCGGCTACTACGCGCTGGCGCGCCGCGGTCCGCGCGGCCCCGGCTAGAACCCGATGCCGCGGGCCTGGGAGCCGGGGTCGCCGGGGATGTTGATCTTGCCGAAGCTCTCTTCGAACTTCTTCAGATTCTGCTCCAGCGCCTGCGACAGGAGCTTCGCGTGGTGCGGGGTCATGACGATGCGCGCGTACACGCGGCTCTTGGGGATTCCGGGCAGCACCCGCGCGAAATCCACGATGAATTCGGACGGCGAGTGCGCAATCAGGGCCAGGTTCGAATAGATCCCCTCGGCTTCCTTCTCCCCGAGCTCGATGTTAATGGATGGCTGGTTTTTGTCCTGGGGGCCGAAGGCCGCCGGTCCGTCACTGCCCATGCTCGACTCCTTGGGTTGGCGTAAGGGGTGGATCAGAAGGAAGTTAGAGGCGGGTCCGGAGGCTGTCAAGTCCCAATCGGAGAACGTCTTACCGGGATCCGTGGGGGTTGTGCCGGGGCCTGGAGGCCGGGAGGCGTTGCTGGAACGGAACTTGCGAAATTCCGGAGTGGACAGGTGCGGCCTTCCGACAGGCGGGCCGCCGGATGGGCTCAGACAGTGAAGCACGACCCCGAGTTCCGCTTTCGCCCCACCAGGGGCCGGAACGATCCCACAAAGGACCGCGACCCGATGGAACGCGCCCACGACCTCGAGCGTGAGCTGGCCGACCTGGAATTGCTGTTCCGGGTGGTCAACCTCATGCACGCCACCATGGAGCCCGAGCGCATCGCCCGGATCACGCTGACCGCGGTCACCGCGGGCACGGCGCTGGCGATGAACCGGGCGGCGATGTTGCTGGTGGACGAGGAGACCGGCACGCTGCGCGGGCACATGGCGGTGGGGCCTCCCTCGCGCGAGGCCGCCTACGAAATCTGGTCCACGCTGGAGCGGGAGCCCATGCCCCTGGAGGACCTGGTGCGCCTCGCGGTGGGCAGCTCGCCGGGGCCCGGCGACGCGGCCCTGACCGCGTGCGTGGCCGCGCTGAGCTATCCCGTCGCCAGCCTGCCCGAGGGCGTGCTGGCCCGGGCGCTGGCCGGTGAAGCGGGTTGCTTCGGCGCGCACGACCCGCTGCCGGCGGGGCTGCGCGACATGTTCGACGGCCCCACCGGGCTGGTGGTGCCGCTGCGCTCGGTGGACCGGGTCCTGGGAGTGGTGGTGGCCGACCGTTTCGCTGGCCAGCCCGGCGACGCGGGCGAGCGCCTGGCGCTGGCCGCCGAGGTGGCCCACCAGGCGGGCCTGGCCCTGGGCAATGCGCAGCAGCTCTCCGAAGTGCGCACGCGTGCCGCCCAGCTGGCCACCCTCCACGAGATCGGCAAGCACTTCCTGGGCGTGCAGGACTTGAAGAAGACCCTCGAGCTGCTGGTGCGCTGCGCGGCGGAGGTCACCTCGGCGCGTGGGGGCATCGCCTGGCTCTCGGCCGCCAGCGGGCTGGCGGTCCACTCGCGCTGGTGCGCGGGGGGCACGCAACCCGGCCCGGAGGTGGAGGCCTCCCTGGCCTCGCTGGCCACCGAGGCGGCCCGCCGCGGGGAACCGATCGCGGTGCGCGACCTCGAGGGTGAGCAGGTCGGGCGCGCCGCGCTGTGCGCGCCGCTGGTGGTTCGCGGCCGCGTGATCGGCGCGCTGGCGGTGTACGACCGCATGGCGCGCGCCAGCTTCGAGCTGCCGGCCTTCGACCGGCACGACCGGCAATTCCTGGGCACCCTGGCCGACCAGGCTGCCATCGCGGTGGACAACCTGCGGCTGCTCGACGGGACGCGCCGCCAGGAGATCCGGCTGCGCGAGACCCAGGCGCTGCTGCTGCGCAACGAGAAGCTCGCCGCGCTGGGGGAGATGAGCGCCAAGGTGGCCCACGAAATCCGCAACCCGCTGGCCGCCATCGGCGGCTTCGCCCGGCGCGTGACCCGCACGCTGGCCCAGACCGACCCCAACC
Organism: Candidatus Eisenbacteria bacterium; assembly: GCA_016235265.1. Lineage (NCBI taxonomy): Bacteria > Candidatus Eiseniibacteriota > Candidatus Eiseniibacteriota bacterium. The sequence continues at coordinate 25,265 of JACRLI010000001.1, read as the reverse complement.
GCGAACCCATGGAACTGGTGGTGCGCGAAACCGAGCGCCTGGAGCGGATCCTGACCGAGCAGCTGCAGTTCGCGCAGCTGTCGCAGCCGCGGGTGCGCCTGGAGGACCTGAACAAGGTGCTGGGGGAGACGCTGCAGTTGCTCGGGCCCACGCTGGGCGAGCGGAAGGTGCGCCTGGTGAAGCGGCTGGGCCCGGACATCCCCGAGCTGCTGCTGGACGCCGACAAGATCAAGCAGGTGCTGCTCAACATCCTGCAGAACGCGCTGCAGAACGTCTCCCACGGCGGCCGGATCAAGGTGGAGACCCGGCGGCTGCCGGAGCACGTGGAAGTGGACGTGGCCAATGACGGCCCCAAGATCCCGGGCGAGGTGATGGAACGCCTGTTCGTGCCGTTCTGCACCTCGCGCGAGAACGGCACCGGGCTGGGACTGGCGGTGGCCGACCAGATCGTGCGCGAGCACGGCGGCGAGATCCGGGTGCGCAGCGACGGCGACTGGGGCTGCGTGTTCTCGGTGGTGCTGCCGCTGAAGGGGAACGAAGACCGCCGGGAGGGCGCCGCGGACCGGCGCCGCCCGGCCCGCTCCGACCGGAAACAGGCGGCCTGAACCGACCGGGCCGGCGGCCCGGGAACCACAGAAAGGTGGCAGGTGTGAACGGGAAGAAGTCTCTCCTGATCGTGGAGGACGACGAGAGCCTGGTGGACCTCTACACGCTCGAGTTCGAGGACGAGGGCTACCGGGTGGTCTCGGCCGCCAGCGGCGAGGCGGCCCTGGAGCGGATCCGTTCCGATGCCGTGGACGTGGTGGTCCTGGACATCCGCATGTCCGGCATGGACGGCCTGACCACCCTGGGCGAGCTGCTGCGGGTCCGGCGGGACCTGCCGGTGGTGATCAACAGCGCCTACCCCGCATTCAAGCATGACTTCGGGGCCTGGGGCGCCGAGGCCTACGTGGTAAAGTCGGCGAACCTGGACGAGCTCAAGGCCCGGGTCCGCGAGGCGCTCCAGCGCCACGACCCCGCCCGCGCCGCCTAGGGCCCGGGGGATGTTGACCGGCCTCGGGACGATGTGGTAGCGTGACAGGGCTTTGCGACCCTAGCTCAGTTGGTAGAGCACCAGACTGAAAATCTGGGTGTCCCCAGTTCGATTCTGGGGGGTCGCACCATGTTTCCGCCCGGCCGTGCCCGCAGGGGGCGCGGCGGAATCGTTTCCGGAGCTGGTGTAGCTCAGCTGGTAGAGCAGCTCACTCGTAATGAGCAGGTCAGCGGTTCGATTCCGCTCACCAGCTCCATCCCTTGGAAACGACCCGGTCCGGTCCGGCCACCGCGCCGGCTCGGACCTTTCCTTTTTCGACCTGGACGGACCGCATGCCACTCGTGATCTCCGTCAGCGGCGCCCGGGGTGTGGTGGGCGACGGCCTGACCCCCGACCTGGTCTCCCGGCTCGCCGCGGCCCACGCCACCTTCTGCGGCGGGGGGCCCATCGCCATCGGCCGCGACTCGCGCGTTTCCGGCCCGCTGGTCCTGGCCGCCGCCGCGTGCGGCGTGCAGGCGGTGGGCGGCGATGTGCTGGTCCTGGGCATCGTGCCCACTCCCACGGTGCAGCTGGCGGTGGAGCAGCTGCCCGCCCGCGGCGGCCTGGTGGTGAGCGCCAGCCACAATCCCCCGGAATGGAACGCGCTCAAGTTCATCGGGCCCCAGGGCAGTTTCCTGTGCGCGCACGACGCCGCCCAGATGCTCCGGATCTTCGAGCAGGGCCTTCAGAAGTGGGCGCCCTACGACCGGCTGGGGGCCCTGCGCGAGCAACCCGGAGCCGCGGCGGCGCATCTGAAGCGCGTGCTGGGGCTCTCGTGCATTGACCCGGCGGCCATCCGGAAGCGTGCCTTCAAGGTGGTCCTGGACTGCGCCCACGGCGCCGGCGCGGTGGTGACCGCTCCGCTTCTCGAATCGCTGGGGTGTAGACTCACGGTGATGGCCGGCGAGCCCACGGGCCGCTTCTCGCGCGGCGCCGAACCGGTGCCCGAGAATCTCGGGGACCTGGGCGCCGAGGTGCGCCGGCTGGGAGCCGACCTGGGCCTCGCCCACGATCCGGACGCCGACCGGCTGGCGGTGGTGGACGAAACCGGCACCCCGATCGGCGAGGAGTACACCCTGGCGCTGGCCGCCGACCACGTCCTGGGGCTTGCCCCGGGCCCGGTGGTGATCAATCTTTCCACCAGCAACCTCACCGCCGAGGTGGCGCGCGCACACGGCTCGCAGCTGTTCCGCACCCCGGTGGGTGAGGCCCACGTGGTGCAGGGCATGCGGGAGCACGGAGCGGTGGTGGGCGGCGAGGGCAACGGCGGGCTGATTCTGCCCGAGTGCCACATGGGTCGCGACGGCTCGGCGGCGGCCGCGGTCCTGCTGGCCGGTCTGGCCAGGCGCGGCGGCACGCTGTCCGCCTGGGTCCGGTCGTTGCCGGCGTTTCACATCGTGAAGACGAAGCAGGCCGGCCGCGCCGCGCCGGAGCGGCTGCGCGAGGCCGTGAAGACCGCGTTCCCGGACGGGCGCTTCGACGAGCGCGACGGTATCCGGGTGGACTACGAGGACGCGTGGGTGCAACTGCGCGCCTCGGGGACGGAACCCATCAGCCGCATCCTGGCCGAGGCCCGCGAGGCCGGCCGGGCGGCGGACCTGTGCCGCCGCGCCGAGCAGGCGTGGCGGACGGCCCTGGAGGTGTAGAGCATGTGCGGGATCGTAGGCTACGTCGGCAACCGCAACGGGGTGCCCATGCTGCTCGAGGGCATCAAGCGCATGGAGTACCGCGGCTATGACTCCTCCGGCGTGGCGGTGCTCGAGGACGGCGCCCTGCGCGTGGTGAAGGCGGCGGGGAAGATCCGCATGCTCGAGGAGCGCCTGCGGGGCAACACCCCCGCGGGCACCACCGGCATCGCCCACACCCGGTGGGCCACCCACGGCGAGCCCAACGACGTGAACGCCCACCCCCACATGGACGGGCGCAGGCGCATCGCGCTGGCCCACAATGGCATCATCGAGAATTACCAGGTGCTGCGCCAGATGCTGGAGAGCGAGGGCCACGTCTTCGACAGCCAGACCGACACGGAAGTGCTGGTCCACCTGGTGGAGAAGTTCCACAAGGGTCCGCTGGAGGAGGCGGTGTGCCAGGCGCTGCAGATGGTGGAAGGCACCTACGGCATCGCCGTGATCAGCAGCGACGAGCCGGGCAAGCTGGTGGGCGCGCGCCTGGGCAGCCCGCTGGTGGTGGGCCTCAACGACGAGGAGAACTACCTGGCCTCCGACGTCGCGGCCCTGCTGGCGCACACCAAGCGCGTGGTGTACCTGGACGACGGGGAAGTGGTGGTGGTCACCCGCGACGGGTTCCAGACCATGACCGTGGACCGCGACAAGGTGAGCAAGGACGTGACCGAGGTGAGCTGGAACCTCTCCGAGGTGGAGAAGGGCGGCTTCGCCCACTTCATGCTCAAGGAGATCTTCGAGCAGCCGACCTCGATCGAGAACGGCATCCGCGGCCGCGTGCAGCCCGACGAGGGCACCGCCAAGCTGGGCGGCCTCAACATGACCGACGAGGAGCTGCGGCGCATCGAGCGGATCATCATCCTGGGCTGCGGCACCAGCTGGCATGCGGGCATGATCGGTGAGTACATGCTCGAGGACCAGGCGCGCATCCCGGTGGAAGTGGAGTACGCCTCCGAGTTCCGCTACCGCAACCCCATCATCCGGCCCAACACGGTGGTCCTGGTGGTGAGCCAGTCCGGGGAGACCGCCGACACGCTGGCCGCCATGCGCGAGGCCCGGCGCAAGGGCGCCCGCTCGCTGGGCATCTGCAACGTGGTGGGCTCCACCATCGCCCGCGAGTCGGACGGCGGCGTGTACATCCACGCCGGCCCGGAGATCGGGGTGGCCTCCACCAAGGCGTTCACCTCGCAGGTGACCGCGCTGGCGGTGCTGACGCTGCAGCTGGGACGCCTCCACGAGATGAGCCGCGAGGACGGCGTGCGCATCGCCCGCGCGCTGAAGGCGCTGCCGGGCCAGGTGGACGAGATCCTCAAGCGCCACCGCGAGGTCGAGACCATCGCCCGGCTGTACTCGCACCACAACAACTTCCTGTACCTGGGGCGCGGCTACAACTTCCCGGTGGCCCTGGAGGGCGCGCTCAAGCTCAAGGAGATCTCCTACATCCACGCCGAGGGCTACCCGGCCGCGGAGATGAAGCACGGCCCCATCGCGTTGATTGACGACAACATGCCGGTCGTGTTTATCTGCACGCAGGACAGCGCGTACGAGAAGGTGGTCAGCAACATGGAGGAAGTGCGCGCGCGGCGGGGCAAGATCATCGCCGTGGCCACCGAGGGCGACGACCAGGTGCGCAAGCGGGCCGACCACGTGATCTACATCCCGCGCACCGAGGACATGCTCACGCCGGTGCTCTCGGTGATCCCCCTGCAGCTGATGGCCTACTACATGGCCGTGGCGCGCGGCTGCGACGTGGACCAGCCCCGCAACCTGGCCAAGAGCGTCACGGTAGAATAGGGGCGGCCGCCCGGCCGTCCCGGCACAGCCGCCGGCTTCCGACGTTTCGGGGACGGCCGGCCCGTTGCCCCGGATGACGCCCGCGTCCTCCGCGGGCGGGAGATCCCATGCGGAACCTTCAACCGGTGAAGACGGACCAGGCCCCCGCGGCCATCGGCCCCTACAGCCAGGGCATGGCGGTCAACGCCACGCCCCAGGGCATCACCCGGCCCGTGGCCACTGCCGGGCAGCTGGGCCTGGACCCCGCCACCGGGGAGATGGTGCCCGGGGGGGTGCAGGCCGAGACGGAGCGGGCCCTGAAGAACCTGGCCGCCATCCTGGCCGCCCAGGAGATGACCCTGGCCAACGTGGTGAAGACCACCGTGTTCCTCGCGGACATGGGCGAGTTCACCGCCATGAACGAGGTGTACGCGCGTCACTTCGGCGAGTCGCCGCCGGCCCGCTCCACCGTGGCGGTGCTGGGGCTGCCCAAGGCGGCGCGTGTGGAAATCGAGGCATGGGCCGCCCGCTGAACCGGCGCGACCTGGCCCGCGTGCGCCTCACCGCGCAGGTGGAGTGCGCAGGCTGAGCCGCCAAGCTCGGGCCGGGGGTCCTGGCCCGTGTGCTCAAGAGCCTGCCACGGAGGCGCGCCTCCTCGCGCGTGCTGGTGGGCCCCGAGACGTGGGACGACGCCGGCGTGTACCGGCTGTCGGCCACGGAAGCACTGGTGCAAACGGTGGATTTCTTCACCCCGGTGCTGGACTCGCCGCGCGACTTCGGCGCGGTGGCCGCGACCAACGCGCTCTCCGACGTGTACGCCATGGGCGGCCGGCCGGTGACCGCGCTGGGCCTGCTGGGAGTGCCGGCCACCGGCGTGAGCGACGCTTCGGTGGCGCAGATCCTGCGCGGCGGCAACGAGGTGATGCGCCGCGCGGGGGTGGAGGTCATCGGCGGGCACTCGATCAAGGACCGCGAGCTGAAGTTCGGCTACGCGGTCACGGGGCTGGTGCACCCCCGCCGGGTGGTCACCAACGCGGGTGCCGCGCCCGGCAACGTGCTGGTGCTCACCAAGCCGCTGGGCACCGGCGTGCTGACCACCGCGCTCAAGCGGGGGCTGTTGCCGCCGGCGCTGCTGCGCCGGGTCACCGCGCTGATGCGATCCCTGAACGCGGGGGCCGCGCGCGCCATGCTGGCCGCCGGCGCGCGCGCCGCCACGGATGTCACCGGCTACGGCCTGCTGGGCCACGCGCGGAACATCGCCGCCGCCAGCGGGGTCACGCTGGAGATCGACGCCTCGAGGGTGATGCTGCTGCCCGGCGTGGAGGAGTACCTGGCGGCCGGCTGCTTCCCGGGCGGGCTCACGGCCAACCTGGAATTCGTTTCACCCCTCACGGGCTTCGCCGCGCATGTGCCGCTGGAGCTCCGGCGGGCGCTATGCGACCCGCAGACCAGCGGCGGGCTGCTGATCGCGGTGCCGCGGTCCCGGCTGGGCCGGCTGCTGGACGGGTTGCGGCGCGGCAAGGTGCGCGAGGCGCACGTCGTCGGGCGGGCGCTGCGCCGCGGGCGGAAGCTCCTGCGGGTGGTCTGATGCCGGAGGCCGCGGTGGTTCCTTCGGGAGTGGGTAGGGTCTGGTGACCCTCCAGGACTTCAAATCCTCGTGTGCGGCGTGGTTCACGTCGTGGGTGGGTTCGATTCCCATGCACTCCCGCCATCTTCTGATCCTGCCGGCGCTGCTGGCCGCCTGCGCGCTGGCGGTGCCGGCGGCGGCAACGGCCGAACGGGAGCCGCCGGCCCGGCCCGCGGCGGCAGCCTCGGGAGCGGCGGAGGCGCCGGATTCCGCTGCCGCCATCGTCGGCGTACGCGCCCCCACCGATACCTCGGGCCTCATCCACGGCCCGCGGCCGCCCCGGCTGAGGCTGCCGACCTCCCGCCTGCCCGGCAATCCGGATACCCTGGGGGCGTTCCCGGACAGCCTGCCCGGGGACTCCACCGCCGTGGACACCGCCTCCGGCGCAGGCCCGGGCCGTGGCGCCGGGCACGCGCCAAATCTCCTCTCCGCAGCGGATTCCGCCGTGGCGTTCCCGGTCTACGAGAAGCCCGGCGAGGCCGATCCGCGCTTCGCGCCGGGGGCATCTTCCGACTCGACCCCGCCGCCGGCAATCGCGTATCCTAGGCCCAAGCCGTACTCGGTCATGCTGCGCTCGGCGCTGCTCCCCGGCTGGGGGCAGCTGACCAACGGCAAGTGGTGGAAGGCGGTCCTGGTCGCCGGCCTGGAGGGATACCTCGCGGGATCGGCGGTGTCGGCGGGGCGGGACGTGGGGCGGGCCGAAGACAGCCTGCGCGCCGCGCCCACCCTGGACGACAGCCTGAGCATCGGGATCTCCCTGCAGAGCGCCCGCGACCGGCGCGCCGGGTTCATCTGGTGGACCGTCGGCGCGGTCGGACTGTCCATGCTGGACGCCTACGTGGATGCCCACTTCAAGAACTTCGACGTGACACCGGTGACGGCCCTTCCGGGCCGGCGCGGGCAGGCGTTCCTGGGCCTGCGCGTGGGCTGGCGTCGCGGCAGCGCGCACGGAGCGGAATGACACCGGATCGCTTTCGCAACTTCTGTATCATCGCCCACATTGACCACGGGAAGTCCACCCTGGCGGACCGCCTGCTGGAGGCGACGCACACGCTGCGCAAGAGCGAGATGATGGCGCAGGTCCTGGACGACATGGACCTGGAGCGCGAGCGCGGCATCACCATCAAGTCACACCCCATCTCCATGGACTACACCGCGCGCGACGGCACGGAGTACATCCTGAACCTCATCGACACGCCGGGGCACGTGGACTTCAGCTACGAGGTGTCGCGCAGCCTGGCCGCCTGCGAGGGGGCCCTGCTGCTCGTGGACGCCACGCAGGGGGTGCAGGCCCAGACCATTTCGAACCTGTTCCTGGGACTGGACCAGGGCCTGACCATCCTGCCGGTGATCAACAAGGTGGACATGCCCGCGGCGCGCCCGGACGAGGTGGAGCAGGAGATCCGCGACACCCTGGGGCTGGACCCGGAGCACATCGCGCGGGTGAGCGCCAAGCAGGGCACCGGGATCGACGAACTGCTGGAGCTGGTGGTGCGGGACCTGCCGGCGCCCAGGGGCGACGCCGGCGATCCGCTGCGCGCTCTCATCTTCGACTCCCAGTTCGACCCCTACCGCGGGGTGATCGTGTACGTGCGGGTGATGGAGGGCACGGTCAAGCCGGGCGGGCACATCCGGCTGCTGTCCAACGGCGAGGAGTTCGAGGTGGGCGAGGTGGGCCACTTCAAGATGAGCTTCGAGCCGCGCTCCGAGCTGGTGGCGGGGGAGGTGGGCTACGTGGTGGCGGGCATGAAGGAGGTGCGCGACGTCACCGTGGGCGACACGGTGTGCGACGCCGGCGCCACCGGGACCCTGCCGCTGCCGGGATACCGCCCCATGAAGCCGATGGTGTTCAGCGGCCTGTACCCGGTGAACACCGACGACTACGAGCTGCTGCGCGACTCGCTGCTGAAGCTCATCCTGAACGACTCCTCGCTGAAGTACACCCCGGAGACCTCCATCGCGCTCGGGTTCGGGTTCCGGTGCGGGTTCCTGGGCCTGCTGCACATGGAGATCGTCCAGGAACGACTCCGCCGCGAGTACGGCGTGAACCTGCTGGCCACCGTGCCCAGCGTGGAGTACCACGTGCTGCGCAGCGACGGGACCCTGGCGGTGGTGGACAACCCGGTGCTGATGCCCGACCCCACCGTGATCGAGGAGATCGAGGAGCCGGTGGTCAAGGCCACGGTGCTGGTGCCCTCGGACTACGTGGGCAACATCATGCAGCTGGCCCAGGAGCGGCGTGGGATCTTCGGCGGCATGGAGTACCTCGACACGCGCCGGGTGCGCCTCAATTACACGCTGCCCCTGAGCGAGATCGTGCTCGATTTCTACGACCGCCTGAAGTCGCTGTCCAAGGGGTACGCGAGCTTCGACTACGAACCGTGCGGTTACCAGGCCGCCGACCTGGTGAAGATGGACATCCTCCTGAACGGCGAGCCGGTGGACGCGCTCTCGGCGATCGTGCACCGCGACAAGGCGCACGACTGGGGCCGTCACATCGCCAGCCGGCTCAAGGAGCTGATTCCCCGGCACATGTTCCAGGTGGCGATCCAGGCCGCCATCGGCGGGCGGGTGGTGGCGCGCGAGACCATCGGCGCCATGCGCAAGAACGTGATCGCCAAGTGCTACGGCGGCGACATCACGCGTAAGCGCAAGCTGCTGGAGAAACAAAAGGAAGGCAAGCGTCGTATGAAGCAGATAGGGCGCGTGGAGGTCCCGCAGGAGGCCTTCCTCGCGGTCCTCAAGGTGGACAAGCCCTGAACCAGGAGGCCGGTTTGGCAGGCAAGGCTCGAGCGGGCGCAGGAAGGAAATCCGGGGTGAGGGAATACGCCGAAGCGATCCTGTTCGCGGTGGTGCTCACCGTGATCATCCGCATGGTGGTGCTCCAGGCGTTCCGAATCCCGTCCGCGTCCATGGAGGACACCCTGCTGGTGGGCGACTTCCTGTTCGTGAACAAGTTCCTCTACGGCGCGAAGATCACCGTGCCGTTCACCGACAAGCTGCTGTTCCAGCTGCCCCGGATCCGCGACCCCCGCCACGGCGACGTGATCGTGTTCCGCAATCCCATGGACCCCTCCCAGGACTACATCAAGCGCTGCGAGGGCGTCCCCGGCGACGTGATCGAGATGCGCAACAAGCAGCTCTATCGCAACGGCGCCCCGGTGGTCGAGGGCTACGTGCACCACATCTACCCGGATACCATCCCCCGCGAGGTGGCGCCCCGCGACAACTTCGGCCCGTTCACGGTGCGGCCGGGCCACTTCTTCATGATGGGCGACAACCGCGACGACAGCCAGGACAGCCGCTTCTTCGGCGACGTGGATGGCCAGTTGCTGAAGGGCAAGGCCATCTTCATCTACTGGTCCTGGGACAGCACGCCCGTGGGCGAGGTCCTGGGCGGGCCCGTCCCGAAGGGACTGAGGTTTGGGCGGCTCCTCAACCTCGTCCGCTGATTTCGGCGCGCCCGCGGCCGCGGGCGTGTACGCGCACGTCCCGTTCTGCCGGACCCTCTGCCCCTACTGCGACTTCACCATCGCGCGCAGCGACCCCGACGCGCACGCCGGGCTGGCGCGCGCGCTGCTGGGGGAGTGGCGCCGGCGCGGCGGAGGCCTGCGTCCCCGCACGGTGTACTTCGGAGGCGGCACCCCCACGGAACTCCCCGCGGAGCTGCTCACGGGCCTGGTGCGCGAGCTGTGCGCCGCCGGCACCGCCGTGGAAGTGACCGTGGAGGCCAACCCGGAGAGCGCCACCCCCGCGACGCTGCGGGCGCTGCGATCCGCGGGCGTCACGCGGCTCAGCCTGGGGGTGCAGTCCACGCGCGCCCACCTGCTGGAGCTCCTGGGCCGCGGGCACGGCGCCGGCGGCGCGAGGGCGGCGTTCGACGCGGCGCGCGAGGCCGGCTTCGATTCGGTGAACGTGGACCTGATGTTCGGTCTGCCGGGCCAGGCCGACGCCGATTGGGCCGGCACGCTGGACGAGGTGCTCGCCTGGCGGCCCGATCACGTGTCGGCCTACGCCCTGGAGCTCAACCCCCGCGTGCCGATGGCCCGCCGGATCGAGTCCGGCAGGGTGGCCCCGCTGTCGGAGCAGCAGGCGGGGCGGCACTACGAGCACCTGTGCGCCCGGATGCGCGGGGCGGGCTGGCGCCACTACGAGATCTCCAACTTCTGCCTGCCGGGCCACGAGTCGGCGCACAACCTGGGCTACTGGCAGGACCGGCCGTACCTGGGGCTGGGCCCGGGCGCGCACAGCTTCGACGGCCGGGACCGTTCCTGGAACGTGCGCCCGCACCGGGTGTACGCCCGGCGCATCGAAGCCGGGGGCGACGCCGAGGAGGGCCGCGAGACTCCCACGCCGGAGCAGCGGCGGCTGGAGCGGCTGTTCCTGGCGCTGCGGACCGCCGGGGGAGTGGAGTTGGGCTCGCTGGGCCCCGGGGCGGAAGCCGCAGCCGGGAAGTGGGCCGGACTCCAGGACACCGACCGTGTGACCTGCGCGGCCGGGCGGCTGAGCCTCACCGAGGCCGGCTTCTGGTATTCTCAGACCCTGACCGCCGACCTGGCGTCGGCGCTGCCTCCGTTGCCCGGCGATGAGCCCGGGGACGGCATCCGGTAGGAGGATGGCATTCGTGACCCGAGACCCCGTGAAACCTCCGGACGCTCCGGAACTCGAAACCCGTGACGACGAGGCGGGCGGCACGGCCGCACCGGCCGCCGCCGACGCGTCCGGCGCCCCCGTGGAGACCGGCGCTCCCGGGCCGGAGGACTATCGCGACCGCTGGATGCGGGCCGCTGCGGAGCTGGACAACTACCGCCGCCGCACGCTCCGGGAACGCGAGGAATGGAACCACCGCCGCACCACAGAGATCTTCGACGACCTGCTGCGCGTGCGGGACGACTTCGAGCGGGCCCTGGCACACGCGCCCGAGGGCGGCGACGACCCGGTGCTCTCCGGCTTCCGCCTGGTGTACCGACACCTCGTGGAGTTCTGCGAGCGCCACGGCGTGACTCCCTTCGAGTCCGCGGGGGAGCCGTTCGACCCGGACCTGCACGACGCCATCCTCCAGGTGCGCCGTCCCGGCGTGGAGCCGGACACGGTGGTGGAAGTCGTGCTGCCGGGCTACAGGCTCGGTGAGCGGGTGCTGCGCCACGCGCGGGTGGTGGTGTCCACTTCCGATCCCGGGGAGACCGTCCCGTGAGCCGGCGCGACTACTACGAAGTCCTGGGCGTGCCGCGGGGCTCCGACGAGGACGACATCAAGAAGGCCTACCGGAAGCTGGCGCGGGAACACCACCCCGACGTGAACCCGGGGGACAAGAGCGCCGAGGAGAAGTTCAAGGAGGCCACCGAGGCCTACGAGGTGCTGCGCGACCCGGACAAGCGCGCGCGCTACGACCAGTTCGGCCATGCCGCCACCGGTGGCGGCGCGCAGGGCTTCCCCGGCGGGGCCGAGTTCAACATGGAGGACGCGCTGCGCGCCTTCATGCGCGACTTCGGCGGCATGGACTTCGGGGACCTCTTCGCGGGCGGCCGGCCCGGCCAGGGCCGGCGGGGCGAGGCGCGCGGCGCGGACCTGCAGGCGCGCGTGGAAGTCTCGCTGGAAGAGATCGCCACCGGGGTGAAGAAGACGCTGCGCATCCGGCGGCAGAAGAAGTGCGAGCACTGCGCCGGCGGCGGCTCGGAGCCGGGCCGTCACACGGAGAGCTGCCCGGCGTGCCACGGCAGCGGCGAGGTGCGCCAGGTGCAGCGGACGTTCTTCGGGCAGTTCGTGAACGTGGCGCCCTGCGCGCGCTGCGGGGGCACCGGCAAGCTGGTCACGCACCCGTGCAAGGAGTGCGGTGGGGAGGGCCGGGTCCGGGCGCAGGACACGGTGGTGGTGACAGTCCCGCCGGGCGTGCAGTCCGGGAATTACATCCGGCTGCAGGGCATGGGGGACGCGGGCCCACGCGGCGGACATGCCGGCGACCTGCTGGTGGTGCTCGAGGAGAGCCCGCACGAGGTGTTCGAGCGGGACGGCAACGACCTGCTGTGCCAGGTGTCGGTAACGGTGTCGCAGGCCGCCCTCGGCACGGAGCTGGAGATTCCCACGCTAACGGGGAAGGCCCGCGTGAAGGTGCCCGCGGGCACCCAGTCGGGCAAGGTGTTCCGCCTGGCCGGCAAGGGGCTGCGCGGACTTAATGGGCGGGGGCACGGCGACCAGTTGGTCCGGGTGGTTATCTGGACGCCCACGCGGCTGAGCCAGCGCGAACGCGAGCTGCTCGAGGAGTTGGGCCGGCTGGAGGCGGACAAGGTCCCCAAGCCCACCAAAGGCTTCTTCGAGCGGGTCCGGGACGCCTTCGGAGCTCCTTGAGGCCCGCTCGCGGAAGCGAGTGTAACATGTGCACTGTCATAGAGATATGGAGCCATCCCGACGTCCCGGCACAGCCCGCGGGCGGGCGGGGAGGGCCGGGCCGCCTCCGGCCGGCAGTAATGGCTCCGCGGTTGACACGGCATTTCCCAGAGATTACGATGTAGCGGGTAGTTACGCGCCTACCCCATGGGGTGCGCGAACGCAAAGGTCGATCCCGTTTTGACATGCAGTGCCCGAGGGGGGAGATTGAGTGCCCGGCATTAGGGTCAAGGAGGGCGAGTCGTTCGAGAGTGCCCTTCGCCGTTTCAAGAAGAAGTGCGAGAAGGCGGGCATCCTTGCGGATCTGCGCCGTCACCAGCACTTCGAAAAGCCCAGCGAGCGCCGCAAGCGCAAGCTGAACGCTGCGAAGCGCAAGAACCTGGCGCGTCGCATGGAGAATTAGCAGCGCTCTCCGAACGAGTGCCTGAATGAACTGGCCGGATGTCCTGGCGGTGGTCCTCGTGGTCTTGGCCGCGGTGTCGGGGCTCCGCAAGGGCTTCTGGCTGGAACTTGTGTTTCTCTTGGGGGTCTGCCTGGCCGTGCTCACGAGCGCCTGGCTGACCCCCAAGCTATCTGTGCTCATTCCCGGCCACGGCGGCCGCTTCCACGACACGCTGCGCGCGATCACGTTCGTGGTGGTGGCGCTGTTCTTCGTGGGGCTGTACCAGTGGCTGGGGGAACGCACCCGGGGCCTGGTGCCGAAGGCGCTCGAGCCCCTGGACCGCCTCCTCGGCCTGTTCCTGGGCGCCGCGAAGGGCGTGGTCCTGGCCGGGCTGGTGTTCCTGGCGCTCCTGCAGCCGCTCTTCCCGGGCAAGCTCCGCCCGGCGGTGCGCTCGTCGCACGCCGCCCGGGCGGTGGTGCTCGCGGACGCGATCGTGGCCGAGGCGCTCGCCACCCGTTTCCCCGCGCTCCGGGCGATCGCCCATGCGCTGTCGGGCTCCCTGCTCCCGGACCCCGCGCCCGTTCCCGGCGGGGCCCCGAGTCCACCGAAGACTCCCGTGACCTGATTCGAGAGGTTTCGAAGCCACCCGCATGCTGGAACAACCCGATCCGAGAACCCGGCAGGCCCTGGACCTCGACCGACTGCTGGGGCTGATGGCGGGCCGCACCCGCACCGCGCACGGTCGCGAGTGGGTGCGCGCGCTTGCGCCGCTGCCCGCGGACGCAGCCGCACGGCGCTCCGCGCTGGTGGGCGAGATGCGGCTGCGCCTGGAGGAGGGCTCGGGCGGGTGCGCGCTGCCCTCTGCGGACATGCGCCCCTGGATCGCCCGCACGGGCGAGGGCGGGGTGGTCCGTCTCGAGATGGAAGAGTTGCGCGACGCCGGCCAGGCCCTGGAGGCCGCCGAAGCCACGCGCCTGGAGCTCAGCTCCCTGGACTCGACCGCCTACCCGGGGCTGCGCCTGCTGGGGCAGGAGCTGCCGGAGCTGGAGCCCACCGCCGCCCTCTTCCATCGGACCTTCGACGCCCAGGGCAACATCCGCGACGACGCCACGCTCGACCTGCAGCGGCTGCGCAAGCGCCTGGAACGGCTGGATGGCGAGATCCAGGCGCGCGTGGAAAAGCTCCTGGGCAAGCTGGGCCCGTACCTGGCCGAGCAGTACGTGACGCTGCGCAACGACCGCTACGTGTTCCCCGTCCGCGCCGACAGCCACCGCAAGGTGCCCGGGTTGCTGCACGGCCAGTCGGGCACCGGCGCCACCTGGTTCGTGGAGCCCTTCGAGGTGGTGGAGCTCAACAACGAGCGCAACGAGGTCCGTCTCGAGGAACAGGCGGAGGTGGACCGGATCCTGAGGGCGCTCACCACCCGCCTGCGCGAGCAGCTGCCCGAGCTGCGTCGCGCCTCCGAGCTGCTCGCCGAAGTGGACTTTCTCGAGGCGCTGGCCCGCAGCAGCCGGTTGTGGCAGGCGCGTGCCGTGGATCGCTCCCCGGCGGCGGTGCTGGAGCTGCGCGGGGTGCGCCACCCGCTGCTGGTGGAGCAGCGCGGCGGCTCGGGCTCGGTGGTGCCCCTGGACCTCAGCCTCGACGACGACCGCGCGGGAACCCTGATCACCGGCCCGAACATGGGTGGCAAGACGGTGGTGCTCAAGACCGTCGGGCTCACCGTGTACCTGGCCGCGAGCGGGGCCCACGTGCCCGCCGGGGCGGGCACCGTGGTGGGCGATTTCGAGGGGCTGTGGGCCGACATCGGCGACGCCCAGAGCCTGGAGCGCGACCTGAGCACCTTCGCCGGGCACCTGATGCGCCTGGACCAGGTGCTGGCCGCGGCCGGTCCCCGGGCGCTGGTGCTGTGCGACGAGCTCGGCACCGGCACCGACCCGGCGGAGGGCGCGGCCCTGTCGCGGGCCTTCCTGGAGGCGCTGCGGGCCCGGGGCGCGCGGGTGCTGGCCACCAGCCACCTGGGAGCCCTGAAGCTCTTCGCGGGCGGGGATTCGGGCTACGCGAATGCCTCCATGGAGTTCGAGCCGGGCACGTTCCAGCCCACCTACCGGCTGCGCAGCGGGGTGCCCGGCGGCAGCCATGCGATCGAGATGGCCCAGCGGCTGAACTGCCTCGAGGCGCTGCTGCCGCGCGCGCGCGCCCTGCTCGACCCGGAGGAGCGCGACGCGCAGCGGTTGCTGGAGGCGCTCGGCCGGCTCACGGAGCTGCAGCAGCGCACGCTGGCCGAAGGCCAGGCGGCCGCCGGTCGGGCGGAGCAGCTGTCCGCCGAGCTGAACCGCCGGATCGGGGAATGGGAGCAGGAGCGGCTGCGGCTGCGCGACACCACGCGCGAGGACCTGGACCGCAAGCTGGCCGAGGCGGAGCGCTGGATCTCGGATATGAAGGCCGCGGCGCGGGCGAAGAACCGGGAGGCCATGCGCGAGGCGCGCCAGCGGCTGGAGCAGCGGCTGCAGGAAGTGGCCCCGCCGCCCACGCCACCCTCCCGGTGGCACGAGTTCCAGCCCGGGGAGCGGGCGCGGCTGCCGCGCCTCTCGGCCACGGTGGAGATCCTGAGCGCCCCCGGTTCCGACGGGCGAGTGTGGGTGGCCGCCAGCGGGGTCCGGGTCCAGGCGCATGCCTCGGAACTGGAGCCGCTGGCCCCCGCGGCCATCCAGCCCGTGCCGCTGCGCAACGTCGAGCTGGCCGAGGAGCGCTCGGCGGAGGCCGAGGTGGATCTGCGCGGCCTCACCGTGGCCGAGGCGGAGGAGAGGCTGGAGCAGGCGCTGGATGACGCGCTGCTGACCGGCCTGCACGAGCTGCGCATCATCCACGGCAAGGGCACCGGCGCGCTGCGCAAGCGGGTGGACGAGATGCTGCGCGTTTCGAAACTGGTGCGCGGCCACCGGCTGGGCAACTGGAACGAAGGCGGCGCGGGGGTGACCGTGGCGGACCTGGACACATGAGCGATCCCTTCGTCACGCAGGTCCGCGAGCGCGTGGACATCGTGGAGGTCGTGGGCCAGTACGTCGAGCTCAAGAAGGCCGGCAAGGCGTGGAAGGGGCGCTGCCCGTTCCACGAGGAGAAGACCCCCAGCTTCCACGTGAACCAGGACCGCCAGCTCTTCCACTGCTTCGGCTGTTCCAAGGGCGGGGACGTGTTCCGGTTCCTGATGGAGCTGGAGAAGCTGACCTTCCCCGAGGCCCTGGAGAAGCTGGCCGCCCGGGCCGGGCTGCAGGTGCCCCGGAGGGACCCCCGCTCGGCGGCGGAGCGGGGCCTGGCGGAGGTCGTGGACTTCGCTGTCCGCTATTACGAGGACGAGCTCAAGCACCCCGAGCGGGGCCGGGAGGGGCGGACCTTCCTGAAGACCCGGGGGATCAAGGCCGAGACAGTAGTGGATTATCACCTCGGGCTCGCCGGGGCCGGTTGGGAGGGCCTGGTGCGGGCCGCCCGAGGAAAATTCCCCGATTCGGCCCTCCTCGAGGCTGGTTTGTGCGTCCAAAAGGAAGGTGGGGCCGGGGCTTACGACCGTCTGCGGCGCCGGCTGGTGATCCCCATCGCCAGCCCCGGCGGGGTGTGGATCGGCCTGGCAGGACGGGCCCTGGCGGACGGGGAAGTGAAGTACTTGAACACGGCGGACTCAAACCTGTATCATAAAAGTTCTGTCCTCTACGGGCTGCCCCAGGCACGCCCCTTCATTCGTCAAAGTCAAAGGGCGATTCTGGTCGAAGGTTACCTGGACGTACTTACCTTGCACCAGGCAGGCGTGCGCGAAGCCGTGGCATCGTCGGGCACCGCGCTGACGCTGGAACATGCCCGTCTGTTGAAGCGTTTTACAGACCAGGTGCTGGTGCTCTACGACGGCGACGATCCCGGGCGGGCCGCGGCGTTGCGGTGTCTGCGCCCGCTGCTGCGCGCGGGGATCCGCCCCAAAGTGGCGTTCCTGGAGGGCGGCGAGGACCCCGACAGCCTGATCCGCAAGCGCGGCGCCGGGGCCATCGCCCCGGTGCTGGACGGCGCGCCCGACTGGCTCGAGGTGCTGCGCCGCCACCCGGACCTGCCGGCGCGGCCCGAGGCGCGGCTGGAGGCGCTGGCCGGGCTGCTGGCGGAGGTGGAGGACGAATTGCTGCGCGCCTCGTTCACGCGCGAGGCGGCGCGCGAGTTCAGCGTTTTCGAGGACGTGCTGCGCGGCGCCGTGGAGCGCCGGCGCTCCCTTCCGGGGGCCCAGGCGAACATCCGGGCCGGCTCGGGCGGCGCGGCGGCGCGCCCCGAGAGGAGGCCGCGGGACCTCGCGGAGCACGGGCTGCTGCGCTGGATGCTGCACCGGCCCGCGGTGTTGGAGCAGCTCTCGCCCCTGGCGGGCGAAGCCTGGTTCGAGGGGCCCGCGGAGCGGGAGGAATTCCGGGCGCTGGCGAGGTACATGGCGCAGCCCCTGGAGGAGCCGCCGGCGGTGCTCATGGAGCTGATGGCGATGCCCCCGGAGGAGGGGCTGCAGGAGGACCAGGCGTACGTGCTGGCCGCCACGCTCGAGGAGCGGCGGATCCGGCGCGAAGTGACCCGGGTGCGGGATTCGCTGCGCGACCGCGCCGG
The DNA here is from genome assembly GCA_016235265.1 of Candidatus Eisenbacteria bacterium. NCBI lineage: Bacteria > Candidatus Eiseniibacteriota > Candidatus Eiseniibacteriota bacterium. Next base: position 7,722 of record JACRLI010000001.1, on the reverse strand, counting down.
GGACGAAGAACGGCGGGAAGGCATGCGGCGCATCCAGGAGCTGGAGGCGACGATCCAGGACTTGAAGTCCAGGGCGGGCGAGGCCCTGCTGGAACAGATCGACACGGCGAGGCGACTCGGGGATGGCGGCGCGGCGGCGCGCTAGGCTCCGCGCGGGAAGGATCGCAACGGCACATGGCGGCAAAGAAGAAGACCACGACTGCGAAGAAACCGGTGGCCAAGCCGGTGGCGAAGGCGGCCCCTCCGGTGGCGAAGGCGGCCCCTCCGGTGGCGAAGGCGGGCGCCAAGGCGCGCCCGGCCCCGGCCCCGGATCCCAAGGCGAAGAAGTCGGCGCGGCCCAAGGCCGAGGCGAGGGGTGCCGCGGCCGCGGGAGCCGCCAAGGCCGCGCCGGGCGCCGCGGTCGAGGACATCAAGGTCCGGGCGCAGCGCCAGGGCTACGTCACCCACGAGCAGATCGAGTCCTCGCTCCCGGACGACTTCTCACCGGAGCAGATGGACGAGCTGTTCGTCGAGCTCAGCCACCTCAAGATCCAGGTCTACGACACCGAGGCCGAGGCCCAGAAGCAGGCCGAGAAGCGCGTGCGCAAGGAGGAGGCGCAGCGCGCCGAGGCCAAGCCCGCCGCGCCCCAGCCGCACGTGCGCTACGACGATCCGGTCCGCATGTACCTGCGCGAGATGGGCCGCGTGCCACTGCTCGACCGCGAGGGCGAGGTGAAGATCGCCCGGCGCATCGAGGACGGTGAGCGCCGCGTGCGCCAGGCCCTGTTCCGGAGCGCTTCCACGGTGCGCGAGCTCAAGTCGCTGGCCCAGAAGCTGCGCGAGGACAAGATCCGCCTCGACGAATTCGTGCAGCTCGACTTCCAGGGTGGCAGCCCCGAGGCGGCCGCCCCGGTCCCGGGCAAGCCGCTCACCGGCAAGGCCGCGCGCGAGGCGCGGGAGGCCGCCCTCCGCGAGGCGGCCAAGGAGAAGGAGCGCCGCGACGGCACCCCGGCGCGCGAGAAGCGCAAGGTGCTGGACGTGATCCGCAAGGTGGACCGCCACCAGCAGGTGCTGGTGAAGCTGCGGGTCCAGGCGCAGAAGGGCGCGCGGCGGCTGGGTGAGAAGGCCCGGGTGAAGACGCAGCAGGCCATCGAGAAGACCGAGCGGGGGCTGTTGGAGGAGATCGACAAGATCAACTTCAACCCGCGCCTGATTGACCGTCTGAGCAAGCGGCTCAAGGACCTGGCCGACCGACTGCGCGAGGCCGAGACCGAGATCGCGGTGTTCGAGCAGGAAATCGGCTACGGGTTCGAGGACGTGAAGGAATTCTGCCGCCGCATCAACCGCGGCAAGAGCGCCGCGCGCGGCGTGGTGCGCGAGAGCGGTCGAAAGGTGGAGGACCTCGAGGAGGCCTGCCGCAAGATCAAGAACAGCCAGCGCAAGATCCACCGCATCGAGGAGGAGGCGCAGATGCCCACTCCCGAGTTGCGCTACGTTGTGGACGAGATCCTGCAGGGCGAGCGCGAGCGCGACAAGGCCAAGCGGGAGATGATCGAGGCCAACGTGCGGCTGGTGATCTCCATCGCCAAGCGCTACACCAACCGCGGCCTGGAATTCCTGGACCTGATCCAGGAGGGCAACTCCGGGCTCATGCGGGCGGTCGAGAAGTTCGACTACAAGAAGGGCTACAAGTTCTCCACCTACGCGACATGGTGGATCCGGCAGAGCATCACCCGGGCGATCGCCGACCACGCCCGCACCATCCGCGTGCCGGTGCACATGATCGAGGCGATCAACAAGGTGGTGCGCGTCTCCCGGCGGCTGGTCCAGGAACTGGGTCGCGAGCCGACGCCCGAGGAGATCGCGGTCAAGCTGGAAATGCCCGTGGACAAGGTGAAGAGCGTGCTCAAGGCGGCGCAGGAGCCGATCTCGCTGGACCGGCCCATCGGCGAGGACGACGACTCCAACCTGGGTGACTTCATCGAGGATACCGCCGCGGTGTCCCCGGCGCGGGCGGCGACATTCGCCATGCTCAAGGACCAGGTGAACAAGGTGCTCGAGACGCTGAGCAAGCGCGAGGCCAAGGTGATCCGGCTGCGCTTCGGGCTCACCGAGGACGGCTGCCCGCGGACGCTGGAGGAGGTCGGGGTGCTGTTCAACGTCACCCGCGAGCGCATCCGCCAGATCGAGGCCAAGGCGCTGCGAAAGCTGCGGCACCCCACGCGCAGCCGGGAGCTGAAGCGGTACGAAATCGACCTGATGTAACCCGGGCGGCACGCGTCCCGGGAGGTGGTTGGGGCGTTGACCCGGGGTGGGGCGCCGTGGTAGTTTTCCCACCCGGGTCGCGCAGAGCCTCGCGTGGGCCCATAGCTCAGGTGGTTAGAGCAACCGGCTCATAACCGGTCGGTCCTTGGTTCAAGCCCAAGTGGGCCCACCAACACGAGGGCCGGCGCAGATGCGCCGGGAAGGCCGGGGCCGCAAGGGCCCGGAAGGCAGCCTGGAATCCACGGAGGGCGGGTAGCTCAGTTGGGAGAGCGCCGGTATCACAAGCCGGAGGTCACAGGTTCAATCCCTGTTCCGCCCACCATTCTTGCGGTGCAGCCGGGTGCGCGAATGAACGCGCGCCCGGCTGCGCGTTTTCCGCGCCGGCCCGCCGGGGGTCTTGCGCGGGGTGGTCCCGGCGCACGCGCTTCGCGTGCGCCGATTTCTTTTTCCGGGCGGAGCCTCGCGGACCGCGGCCGCCGCCCGCGGAGCGCCGCATGACTGAGGATCTGACCACCCTGGTGGAGCTGGCGCGGCAGGACACGGCCTGGGCCGAGGTCCGCCGCGCGCTGGAGGAGTTCCCCGCCCGGCTGCACGAGCTGGACCGCAGGCTCGAGGAGCTGAAGAAGGGCGCGGCCGAAGCCCGGGCGGCGCTGGAGGCCGGCCGCGTGGAGCGTCGCCAGATGGAAGGCCAGGCGCAGGATCTCGAGACCGAGCTGCGCCGGCTGAGCTCGCAGTTGCCCCAGCTCAAGACCAACGAGGCGTATGCCGCCATGCTCAAGGAGATCGACGGCGCGAAGGAGCGCCGCTCGGTCCTGGAGACCGGGGTGCTGGAGCTGATGGACCGCGAGGAGCGACAGTCCGCCACGCTGAAGGCGCGCGAGGCGGCGCTGGCCTCCAACACCGCCGTGCTGGATGGCGAGCGGCGCAAGCTGGAATCGGACCGCGTCGCGGTGCGGGCGCGCTCCGCGGAGACGGAAGCCGCGCGCGGAAAGCTGCTGGCGCGCCTGGCGGAGCTCAATCCCCAGGTGCGCGCGCGCTACGAGCGGCTGCTGAGCAGCAAGGGCGGGCACGCGGTGGGCCTGGTGGTGGCGAATGCATGCGGCGGCTGCCACGCCGCCCTGACCCCGCAGCTGCTGGCGGAAGTGAAGCGCCGTGACGAGGTCCGGGTGTGCCAGGGATGCGGGCGCCTGCTGGTGTGGGGCGAGGCGTGAGCACCGAAGGCGCCGGGAGCAGGCGGCCCGAGCAACGCCCATGGGTGTTGTCCACGGACGGCGCGGCGCGCGGCAACCCGGGGCCGGCCGGCGCCGGAGCCACGCTGGCCGATCCCTCGGGCAGCCTGGTGGACGAGCTCGGCGTGGGCCTGGGTCGCCTCACCAACAACGAGGCCGAGTATCACGCGCTGCTGCTGGGCCTGGAGATGGCCCGGCGCCACGGCGCCACCCGGCTGCGCGTGCGCATGGACTCGGAGCTGGTGGTGCGCCAGCTCGCCGGCCGGTACAAGGTGAAGTCCGAGCACCTGCGGCCGCTCTTCGATCAGGCCCGGAAGCTGCTGGCGGCCTTCGAGTCCGCGGAAGTGGTGCACGTGTTCCGCGAGCAGAACGGCGACGCGGACAGGCTCGCCAACCAGGGCATTGACGCGGCCTCCTGAAGGCCCCCACACTCGGATGTGGCGCGGAGCTTTCCTGGCGGTCGCGGCCGGGCTTGCCCGGTCCGAGGAAAGTCCGAGCTCCACAGGGCAGGGCGCTGGGTAACCCCCAGGGGGAGCGATCCCACGGAAAGTGCAACAGAGAGCAGACCGCCGACGTCGGCGCAAGCCGGCGGGCAAGGGTGAAACGGTGCGGTAAGAGCGCACCAGCGCCGGGGGCGACCCCGGCGGCTTGGTAAACCCCGCCTGGAGCAAGACCCAATAGGAGAGGAGAGGTGGCCCGCCTCGCGGTCCGGAGTCTTTCCGGACCACAACTCTCGGGTAGGTCGCTTGAGGCGGCGGGCAACCGCCGTCCCAGAGAAATGACCGCCTCGGTCGCAAGACCGAACAGAACTCGGCTTACGGAGAACTCCGCGCCACTATCGGACACGGCCCCCGCGGGAACCCCGCGGGGGCCGTGCGATTTTGGTCCTCTGGGAGCGGTACAAGTTCGACCAGGAGCGCGATCCTGGGCACCGACCCGAGGGGGCGAGCGCCTCTCCCGCGCCCGGAGCTACTTGGCGAGGAAGCCGGACATCGCCCAGAAACCCATGGCTGCCAGGGCCAGGAAACTCAACACCGCCACCCACGAGCCCGCCTTCTGGGCCCGAGGCCCGACCAGGATCCCCCAGTCCACGGCGAAGTTCCACAGACCGTTGGCCAGGTGGAAACTGGCGCCCAGGATGCCCAGCGCGTACACGCCCAGCGTGAGCGGGCTGCGGAACCCCTCGTTCAGGTGCTCCCATGCGATGGGCTGGTGGAAGAACACCTGCGAGAAGCGAGCCTTCACCAGGTGCGCGGGGATGAACAGCGCCAGGCCGATGGCGGAGGCGCGCTGCAAGGTGTACATCCAGTTCCGGAAGAATGTGAACTGCAGGAAGTTCGGTCGGGACCGGGTGGTCACGATGAAGCCCAGCACCGAGTGCCAGGCCAGCGGCAGGTAAACGGTGAGGAACGCCACCGCCAGGTGAAAGGGCTGCGCGTACAGCCGGCGGATATTCTCGTCGTACACCGCCGCCCCGGCGTGGGAGAAGGAATGGAAATAGAAGTGGTAGACCATGAACGTCCCCAGCGGCACGACCCCGAACAGGGACATCAGCCGGCGGGACGTGAAATGACCCAGGGCGGCGGATTCAGCGGCAGCGGGAACGGCGGCAGGTTCGCTCATCGGGCCTCCAAGCCAGTGTCGGACCCCACCCGGGAGCCCGGTTGAATTCGCAACACCCTAGCAAATTCCGGTGCCCCCCGGGAAGTGCCCAGCAAAGAGCCGGCCCCCTGAGGGCCGCCCGCGAACCGCCCGAAGGCGCAGTCCGGCAGCCCCGAGGGACGGTGACGGGGATCGATCCGGCGCAGCCGGACGACCCCGGCGCCGGCCCCTGCGACCCCGTCCGCGCACCCTCGGAGCCCTGGACTCCGGGCTGCCCGGGGGGGCGCATAGGGAGGCGAATCCGCCCCCCCCGAGGGGCACTTGCGCCCCCGAGCCCTGCTCTGGTACAGTGCGGCCAAACGGATTCGCCCCTCGGAGTCCCGCCTTCTCGTTACGAACCCCATCCCGTGCGAGATGACTGCCGCGGCGCCGGCCTCGGGCCGGCGCTCCCAACCACGGCGGGCAGAAGAGGTTGTGGCCCTGACCCTCTCCCTGGCATTCACTTTGGCCGGAGGTATGCCGTTTCCTATGCGACGTATCGGCTTCCTGATCCTTTGCCTTGGCCTGCTGCTGATGGGGCTGGCCTGCAGCAAGCGCTCGGACGTGATCCCTCCCGAGATCCCGGTCGCCTCGGTCCTGCAGACACCCGAAAGTGTGGACATCGGGCCGGACTACATCGCCCTGCGATGGACCGAGTCCACGGCCTCCAGCTTCACGTCCTACGAAGTCCATGAGCTCCCCGCGCTGGACGCTCAGCCGACCGCGAGCACGCTCCAGGCGATCGTCGGGGGCCGCACCAACACGCACTACGTGGTGCGCGGCCTGGTCCTGAACACCAGCCACGTGTACGCCATCCGCTCGGTCACCCGTTCCGGGGGCTCCGCGGTGAGCAACAGCATCCAGGTGCAGACGAAGAGCAACGAGGCGCCGCCGCCGATTCCAGTCACCCTGCTGGCCCCGGTGGACTCCAGTTACGACCGGGTACTGCTCCGCTGGACCGCCAACCGGGAACGGACCTTCGACCGCTACGTGGTCTACGCGAGCACGGTGTCCGGCTTCACACCCACCCCGGCCGAGTTGGTCGAGGTGAAGAGCACCTTCACCGACACTTCCACCGTGGTGCAGGAGCTGCGGGATACCACGACCTACTACTTCAAGGTCGCGGTGTACAACTTCGCCAACAAGGTGAGCAGTTCGAACCAGATCCGCTGCCGGACGCTGCCCAAGGGGGACATCACTCCGCCGCAGACCCCGGTGGTCACTGTGGGCGCGGTCACCAACACATCGGTGCAGCTCAGCTGGACTGCCAGCCCGGATACCGACTGGTCGTCGTACCGGATCCTCACGGACACCACCGACACGTTCAATCCCAAGGACGCGACCAAGATCGTCACCGACATCCGGGAAGTCGCCTCCACCTCGTACACGGTCACCGGGCTCCGCCCCGACAAGGCCCACTACTTCATGGTCACGTCGTTCGACCAGTCCGGCAATTCCAGCAGCAGCTTCTACACGTTCGCCCGGACCCGTCCGCCGGTGGACCCGCGGTACAAGTTCGGGGGCTACGGCACCGCGCCGGGACGGTTCCTCTCGCCGGAGGCCGCGGCGTTCGACGCCCAGGGCCGTCTGTTCGTCGCCAACACCGGGAACAACCGCATCGAGGCGTTCCTGGCGCCGGCCACCGGCGACACCAGCCTCGTGAGCGGCTGGAACGTGGGCGGCCCCGGGAGCGCGGTGTCGCTGCGACTGCCGCAGGGCGTGGCCACCGATCCCGCGGGCAACGTGTACATCGCCGACACCGGCAACAACCGCATCGTGGTGATTTCGCCGGACGGGACGCTGCTGCGCACGTTTGGCACCTTCGGCTCGGACTCCGCAGGCTACAATTCCCCGACCGCCCTGGCCGTGGACGACGAAGGCGCCGTGTGGATCTGCGACCGCGGCAACGACCGCATCAAGAAGGTGGACAGCCTCGGCCGCACGCTCGAGCTGCTGCCGAAGGCGGGGACGGTGAACCGCCCCTCCGGAGTCTGCTTCGAGCCGCACAGCCGGGAAATCTACGTGGCGGACCAGGGGCACCACCGCATCCTGCGGTTCCACCTGGACGGCAGCCGGTCCACGGACTTCGGCAACGGTCCGGGCTCCGAGGTGGGGCAGTTCAACCAGCCCACCGGGGTGACCACCGACGGCCTGGGGCGGATCTACGTGGCCGACACCGGGAACGACCGCTTCCAGGTGTTCCTGGCCGGTTCTCCGTCGCCGCTGAACGTGTTCGGGACCATCGGCCTCACCAACGGCAACGAGGATGTGCTGGCGGGCCAGCTGCTGCTGCGCAAGCCGCGCGGCATGGCCAACAGCGGCTCCAACGGCGTGATCATCGACACCGACAACACCCGGGCGATCGTGACCAACATCACCTTCGTCACCGCCCCGGAGCGCGGCCGGCACCTGCGCCCCGCGGTGCGGCCGCGGGTGGCGGCGCGCCGCTAGCGCCCGCCCGCCAGGGCAGCACGCTGCATTCGAAGGGCCCGGCCGGCCGGCCGGGCCCTTCGCTCCTTGTGCGCCAGGCATGGCGCATGTCTAGGAGGTGGGAGACCTCTGGGGGCCTTGGTAACAGGAACCCCTAGTCGAACAGCAACCGCGTCGT